>PBDA01000010.1 GCA_002718345.1 Rhodospirillaceae bacterium | reverse complement strand
CCGGTGGACAGAGACAGCGTGTTGCACTTGCACGTGCCTTGGTCACTGAACCGGAGATACTGCTATTAGATGAGCCGTTATCCGCACTCGACGCTCACTTGGTAATCCGCATGCAGGGTGTGTTGACGCGCCTGCAGCGAGAACTGGGCATCACATTTGTTTACGTTACTCACTCGCAGTCAGAAGCATTCGCCATGGCAAACCGAGTAATTATCATGGACCAAGGTAAAATTTCTCAGATTGGCTCTGCAAAAGAAATCTATCATGCACCATCAAATTCATTTGTGGCTCAGTTTGTTGGTAGAAACAATATCCTAACGGGGAAACTCCAGATATCAAATGGTAGTGTATATGCAATCACCAGCCTAGGGCGCTTTACATTGCCTAGAGAAATAGAAACAAGAGCACCTGGCTCAGATATTGCATTTGTTATCGGCGCTGACCGCGTCAATTTATCTACTGAACAGCCGACTAACGACAATTATCTATCTTGCCAACTTATCTCAGAAGAATTTGTTGGCTCGGTGGTAACTTTATTTCTAGAAGCTGCAGATGGAACCGAAATCAAAGCCCAAATTCAGCAACGTGAACTCGACGCTATCAATCCGCAGCCCGGAATGAATCTCTGGGCAAGATGGCTCACGGCGCATGCACACGTGTTACCACCTATCAACTAGATGCCAACGGACAAGGCACTCATAACAATGAAATGCAATGAGTTTCTAAAGCAGTTTAAGTGTATAGGACCAGTGATACTGCCTGTCATTCATGTATGGGATAACACACAAACGATGCGCAACGTGCGGATCGCTGTGAGGGAAGGTGCCCAGGGAATTTTTTTAATTAATCACGACTTTGGTGTCGAATCTTTTCTTCCAATCATAAAACAGGTTCGCAAATCTTTTCCAAGTCTGTGGCTTGGAGTTAATTTTCTATCGGTGACTGGAAAAGACGCTTTCCCAATACTTGGGTCCTTAGCTAAAGAAGGTGTGCAGATTGACGCGTATTGGGCCGACGATGCTCGAATTGACGAAACTGTCGGCAAAGATAAACAAACGGAAGCAGTGCAGATAGCAAGTGCCAGAAAATCTGCTAATTGGCAAGGTCTTTACTTCGGAGGCACTGCTTTTAAAAAGCAACGCCCCGTTGACCCAATACACTTCAAGAAAGCAGCAGCCATCGCTAGTGCATTTATGGATGTTGTAACAACGTCAGGGGTTGCCACAGGCAGGGCCGCAGATATAGACAAGATTACTAGCTTCCGCTCCGGCGCCGACAAAAACACCCTTGCCATCGCATCCGGCATAACACCAGAAAATATCAAGGATTACTGCCCATATATAGAAGCTGTTCTTGTCTCTACAGGAATTAATCATGAAGGAGATTTCTATAACATAAACCCCACCCGACTACGGCGCCTTATGACCACAGCCCGTAATTACGGATCAGGGCAGACTCTGGATGACCCAGGCCGCATCAATCGAAGTTATCTAAAGCACATGGCACCCAACGTTAAGGGAAAACATTTTGCTTGGCTTGACCCATCAACCATGTACATCAACGCACATTCGTTCCACACGTTAGTTGAAGATTTAAGTCAACGGTTTATAGCCGATACAGTAGATGTCGTTGCGGGGATTGATGCAGCCGGTTTCGTGCTGGGAAGTGCCATCGCTATCCGCTTAGGAGTCGGCTTCCTGACCATACGGAAAGCCGGAAAATTGCCTGTTGAAACTGACTCAGTTGCATTCGTTAACTATTCGCGACGCTCCCAATACCTCGAAATGCGCAAACCCGCATTCGCATCAGGAACTAGAGTTCTCTTAGTCGACCAATGGATCGAGACTGGAGGCACTATAACTGGAGGGATCGACCTGATTGAACGTCAAAACGGAAATGTGGTCGGGCTGGCTTGTGTTTGTTTAGAGGAAAACAAAAACACCGAGAGTCTGAGAAAACAGTATAAATGCTCTAGCGCTATTGTGACCGACACTGATTGGCAAACTCAATGTAATAGCCAATACATGGAATATTTTGACCACTTTGACCCGATGAGCTACTTCCCTACACGTCTAGGTGAAAAATAGATGGGTTCTGAAAGCGCCAGACAGCGCTAGCATAATCATCTCCAGTGCGCCCAAAGTTAGATAAATCCGATCGCGCGTATACTACGTAACACATAAGCGTCGTGCTCAGATTCCCAATTCTCCTACATCCACGATCCGTGCGTTGTGCGTTTCGAGCTTTCGGAGCACATCTTCAATTCCCAGTAACATGCCATGCAGATGCCCGAAAGCCTCAGTTTTGCCAACTTATACCCAACTGATTTTAGCTTTCCCATCACTTCATCATGCTATAAAAACAGAAGAATTTTAATGTTTTATTAAGCTCATTGAGACGATTCAGTGTATTTTTCATCACCAATATCGATGAAATTTCTCGGACGTCAAAAAGATCTACAAGATAATTTGATCGTGTAGCAAAGTTCGAAATCAACTATTGTGTGTCTCACAGATATCTTAGGTGAATGCGAAAATCTAACGGCACTTTTCTGCTGGTTTCGTGTATTGTCCCTCTTCACTTAGACAACCAAAGGGAATCAGGTAATGGCAAGGGTAGCATTAGTCACTGGTGGTACCAGAGGTATAGGCAAAGGCTGTTCCCTAGCACTAAAAGCTGCCGGTTATAGGGTCGTCGCCAACTACGCTACAAACGAAGAGGCTGCTCAAACGATTAACAAAGAGACTGATATACCCATATACCGGTGGGATGTTGGCGATTTTGACGCATGCGCAACTGGTATTAAACAGGTTGAAAATGAAATCGGGCCAATTGAAATTTTTGTTGGCAATGCGGCCATCTCTCCCGATAAATTTATGCATAAAATGCCAAAAGAATCTTGGTATAAGACCATTGATACCAATCTCAATGCCTGCTTCAACATGAGCCATCATATTCTAAAGGGCATGCGACAGCGACAGTATGGAAGGGTCGTGTTTATAACCTCGGTTAATGCACATAGAGGTGCTCTTGGAGAGACACACTACGACGCTACAAAGGCAGGGATGATTGGATTCTCGAAGGCATTAGCTCTGGAGAGCGGCGCTCGCGGCATTACTGTCAACTGCGTTGCACCTGGCCTCATAGATACTGATATGGTGGCCTCTGCACCTCAAGAGTGGAAAGACAAAAAAATAGCCAGCACACCAATGGGCCGGATTGGTGAACCAGAAGATGTGGCCCGATGCGTGGTATTTTTGGTAGCAAAAGAAGCTGACTTCATCACTGGAGCCACACTTGATGTAAATGGTGGTGTTCACATGCGATGAACAGTCCGAAAAACTCTAACTACTTTTAGTACACTCTGAGGAATATCACAATAAGGAATCATCCTACTACAACTTATTTGCGAGGGAACTTTCAATCTTTCGGCACTTTGGCCAGAGCGATTGCTCGCCCTGCAACCGCACCTAATACAAAAAGTCCACCGATAATTGTCATCTGGTTGGGTATCTCATCAGCAAACAACCAGACCCACACAGGACCAGCCACGAATTCCAGGAGAGTCAAAAGCGCCATCTCCACTCCCAGTACAAGGCGAGAGCCGAACGTGAACAGCACGTGAACAACAGCAGAAATAACACCACCCCAGATAAAACACAGAGTGAGATCTTTCGTAGAAACAACAAAATCAAATTCTGAAACAACAATTGATATTACTGCCGACAGCGCGGCACCAAAAATAACTGCTGGTAACATATTGACGGTTCTACCGTGGCGCAAAATCACCATAAAAGATGAGAATGCCAACATCGTCATCAACGCCATTGCATTACCAAATAGTGTGCCAGTCACAATGCCATCACGGACCATCAACGTGATACCAAAAACTGCAGCCATCATAGCGATACAAGTCGCACGTCTTACACGTTCTCCAAGAAAAATTCGTGCAAGCACCGCTGTAGCTAGTGGTGTTGCACTCAAGACAAATAAAGTATTAGCCACGGTCGTGTGTTGAAATGAATGGATGATACCAATGTTCGCAGTAGTAACCATCAAGCCACCAAACAAAGCCCAACGTCCAGCAACCCAAAACCCAGTTAATACTTTTCCTTTTGTTTGAATCGCAAAAATAACCATAAGCGCCGCTGCCAAGCTCGTGGCCCTCATCATGATCAGCTGCCATTCAGTGGCAGACTCAGTGGTACGCACAATCAACCCGCCCACACTATTAATCAGACAACTTGCCCCTATGGCGATCACACCGGCACGATAGGTCTTCGGTATTACAAAAGAAGCCAGCACTACTGGTCAATCCACAATGATCGCGTCCATAAGCTTCCGTCTAGTCGTTCGGTATTAAGCCGATTTGGCTGGTGGACGCCCATCCAACCACGAACCTACAACTAAACGATAAGTGATCCCAAGTTGCCTCATCCCGTGAAAAGTAAACTTGTCCAACAGCTGCACACGCAAATCAGCTGAATCATCGAGAATAGCCATCGAAAGTTGCTTTCCCATCATCGTCGCCATTGCAACGCCGCGACCATTGTATCCAAGCCCGGAAAACGCGTTTGGTGCCAATCCCACTAGCATCGGCATATGTGTTTTTGTAATAGCGGGCCAACCACCCCAGTGATAATCCCATTTGACATCTGACAAAGCGGGGAATAAACGAGTCGCAATCTCACGGACATGCGTATTATCACCAATCTGATTAATGTTAAGAAAATTACCACGCCCACCAATTATAAGTCGACCTTTGTGGTCGAGTCGATAATAGACAATGACCCTTCCTGATTCAGAAACCGCGTGTTTTCCAGGCAATATTGCCGACAACAAATTATGTCCCAACGGCTGAGTCGCAGCAACAAACGAACTCACCGGAACGACAGTTTGTTTCAGACCTGGCCATAAATCACCAGTGTAACCATTCGTCGCAATTATTAAATATTTAGCCTTAACACTACGAGCCCCTTCAACCACTACCACCCAATCGCTGCCGTCTTTCTCAATACCGATAGCAGGTGAGCGACCATGAATAACCGCTCCCTCGGCAATAGCCGCATGTACCAACCCACGCGCGTACGACATAGGTTGCACATTGCCGCCGCGCGAATCGTACATTCCATGGCTATAATGTTCGCTACCAATCAAATCCATCATTTGCTGACCATTGAGCAACTCTATCTCCACACCACGTGCTCGCCATTGGTCGGCCCATTCCTGCTGATATTTTAAACCTTGTTGGTTCCACCCACCTTGGATATAGCCCGGTCGCACCGCCTCACACTCAATGTCGTAGGCCTTAATCAGATCAAAAACCAAGTCACAAGTCGCGTGGCCCATCTGATTGAATCGATTCCCCCAATCGTCACCTAAAACATCGATTACTTCCTCTGGTGTGGCACGCTGACCCCCAGGATTAACCTGACCGCCATTACGTCCAGAGCAACCCCAACCTGGTTCGGCGGTATCCAGTACCCTAACTTCTTTGCCTTCTCTTGCAAGGTGCAATGCAGCCGAACACCCCGTGTATCCTGCGCCAACGATCACAACATCCGCTGCTTCATGCCCTGCTAATGGTGGACAGTCTGGCCCAGCGATAGCAGTCTTCGACCAAAGACTGGGGGGAAGTTCATTCATGAAAGCACTCTTGTCGTCAGACACATTAATCAAGCCGCTACAGTAACCGTCGGTCGCTGGTCAATCACAGGATCAACACTCCCTTGCGCAGCCAGCTCTTTATTAACCATAGGGATAACCTCAGCACCAATAGTCTCCATCGTGCGCTGCACTCTCTCGGTAGGGATCCCACCAAGCTGAACATTCATAAGCACGTGGGAATGTCTCATACATTCGTAGTCCATCAAAATTTTCTCGGCACACTCCTCAGCCGATCCAATGATGTAGTTATCCATCATTTGCTCGACTGGCGGCTCACTATCACTTTCAATATCCTCGCAATAAATCCCATTGAATTTAGCGTAGTCTAACCGTAACGATAGTGAGACTCGTGATGAATATCTCGCTCGCTCAGCTGCTTCCCGAGCTTCTTTGGGATTTTCCGTGACATGAATGAAACGCATCAATCCCATAGGCAACTGATTGGGATCACGACCTACTTGGCGATAAAGATCCTGATAAGCAGTCCTTGCACCAGATATAGAATCAATTGGTTTCCACGAAGGGGTCAGCATCGGAATATATCCACTGCGAGCAACACGTTCTTGGATATTAGGCTGACTCATCAACCCCGCCACCCAAATCTCAGGCATAGGCTTTTGGATGGGTTTAATCGCCAACTGTGTCAGAGGATAGTCATAGTGCTTCCCGTGGTACTCAAACTCATCCTGAGTGAAAGCCAATTCAGCCATGTCGAGGAATTCATGGGTAAGTTCAACCGCGTTTTCTATTTTTCTGTCAAAACGTTTGAATTCATAGCCTTGGTAGCCGCTACCAATACCTAAAACTAACCGCCCATTGCTCATGACGTCAGCCATACCAATCTCTTGCAACAATCGCATTGGATGGTAAAACGGTACCACAACAACCGCCGTACCTAACCGAATCGTTGATGTGATACCTGAAAAATAGGACACAGACATTAATGGCGATGGACAAAGACTGTAGTTATTGAAGTGATGTTCCGCAAACCAAGCCGTCTCACAGCCAATTTGCTCTGCAAGCTTGACGCTAGTCTCAACGTCTTTGAATACATCCCTCATACTCCAAGTTTCATCACGCTTCTGCATTAGACAAAACAAATCAAACTTCATTGTGGTACGGCTCCTATCAATTTTTATTGAAAACAACATTAATTATATCTAGCTGTCACATCGGTCGATGTCATATTAGTTTGCGACACGTGTTCTACAGAACCGACCAGATCAGCAATATATTCATCAATAACGGTCAAATGTTGCGGTGACAGCATGAGATGAATTGCTTTGGGTTCATCGAGCAGCGGAGACACCCAACCACGTCGTGCCATAAGTTCTGAGACTGCATATATATCAAGTGTGGGTGATGTATAGGCTATCAAACCTAACTGCGGGTCAGCGACAACTTTGAGGGAAGGCATACCCTCAATAGCAGATTGAAGGCGCTCACGCGCTTCAATGACTTGTTGAGTTTTTTCTCGATAACCACTCTCTCCTAAATAGTGGAGTACAGCCCAAGCTGCGGCTATTGCACCGCCCGGCCGCGTCCCCGTGGTGGACGGTGTCTCCATAGTGCCAACCGGCCATTGGTCACAACTAAACAGTTGATGTCTTCTTTGTTCCTCACTGCGGTGAAAAATTGTAGATGCACCCTTGGCTGCATAACCGTATTTATGCAAGTCAGCAGATATCGACCGCACTGCGGGGAGAGAAAAATCGAAGGCAGGTAAATCAATCCCATTCAGTCTAGCGAACGGCGCAAAGTAACCGCCGACACACGCATCCACGTGCAGCCACAAATTATGCTGCTCGGCAATTTCTCCAAGATCCTCAATGGGATCAATTACTCCATAAGGAAAGCAAGGCGCAGAACCGACAATCATAATTGTCCGTCTACTTATCGCAGCACGCATGGCCCCAATATCCGCTCGAAAATCCGAGTCCACCGGAATTCGTGTAACTTTTAAATCCAAATAACCGGCTGCCTTATCAAAGGCAGGGTGGGCTGACCGAGGTACCAGCACTTCTGAACCAACAGTGTCACCACCGCCCGCACGCACTTGGTCACGGCAGGTCTTAACAGCCAAAAAAATACTCTCAGATCCACCAGATGTCATATTCCCGCAGGCACTCGCCGGGGCGTCCAAAAGGTCTAATCCTATTGCGACGACCTCAGATTCCATACGTGCCAGACTTGGGAATGCACTACCAGAGCCCAACCCGTTTTCGGACTGATAAAGCGAATAGGCTGACTTCGCCACATCCATAACGTCTTCACCGGCATTGAAAACAAATACAGTCGTACGAAGCCCACGCCAATCAGCGTCGGACTGCTTGCGAGCTTCGAGCTCTCGTTTTAGTGTCTGCCAGTCTTGTCCTCGTTTTGGAAGCATAATTCGACCATTGTCACGTCATTAATTCGTCAACACATGTTATCGGGCTAAGAGAGACCCGTCTATCGGTACCTCCGTGTTTTACGGCGGCGGGAATGCTTATTTTCGACGTTCGGTAAGGTAACGATCGCGCGCTGCCTGGCACTCTGGATCTGCAAGTGCTGTCAATACTATATCGGCATCCGACCACGCGTGGTCAGTACCAAAAACCTGACTGGTAATCGCGTTGACATTCCGCTTAGTAGCAGTAATTGGAAAGCCCGCTTTCTTGGCGATTGTTGATGCCAGTTGTTCCGTTTCTTCTTCCAGTGCTATTTCCGGCACAACGCGATTTAAGAAACCGACAGCTTTTGCTTCCTGAGGGCTAAATTCTCTGCAGGTCAAGACCAGTTCTTTAGTCATAGCTGGCCCGATCTCACGTATCAACCGTGGAATACCTCCCCACGCTAGTCCGATACCCAAATCAACTTCTGGAATGGAAAATCTGGCGTTTTCACTAGCTACCCTGAGATCGCACGCCGCTGCTAACACTAGCCCACCCCCAATACACCAACCATGGATGCTGGCTACTGCAATAGGACGCATACCCTCAAGTGCACCAGCCATCTTCCTTCCCCAATCTGCAGCCTCTCGCCGAGCCATTCCCCCTTGCCTGAAAGCCGTAAGGTCGGCACCCGCACAGAATGAACGTCCCACGCCGTTCACAATTACGACCTTCACATCATCGTTATTGTCCAACCACTCGCATGCAATTGTGATCTCCTGCAACGTCATCGGGCTCAACGGATTGAGTTTATCAGGCCGGTTCAAGCTTAATGTTGCAGTCGCACCAGATGTGGAAAGAACGACAGTTTCAAGTGCAGGAGTCCTAGACATGATTACCTCTCTTCCTAGATTAGTAGACGATAAATTATGTATTTATACAGTGCCAACAGTCTTGTGAAAGTAACCAAACTACCGGGGTAATCCTTCATCGAAGTTCACAATGCCATCTGTGATCGTGAACCAGCTGGCCTTGGAGGCAACAAAAATATTAGTTCGAATGCGTATATCTGGATCGTCATCCAGAGCGCCCAGAGGAATCACTGCTATATCACGCTCCTGATCTACCCGCGGTAGCGCTGAACCACACTGGTCACAAAATGCTTGGGCAAAAAAATGTGCATTTGTTAGCCTGTAGGTCTGAACATGAGTGCAACCTTTCAGGAACCGGACCCCCTCTGATGAAGTACGTGCATTGGTGGCATGCGCTGCAGCTCGTGCGCGCCTGCAACGAGAACAATGGCAGTTGTAAACCAAACTTAGCGCCTCAATCACTTCAAAATTCACAGCACCACATAGACAACTTCCACGAATACCATCTTCAGATTTAAAAGAAAGCGGTTTATCCGCTAATACAATCTGCTCGGTATCACCCGGTTCGAAGTCTTGATACTGAGGAATATTATCTGTTATTTCATACCATGGTGCTTTGTGGCCCACGAAGATATGCGAGTTTGCTCTGGGCCCCTCGTCGTGGGAACCGGCAGGTATGACCATCGACCCGTTTAGAAGCAATGGCACAACCGAACCACATTCCCCACAAAAAGTCCGCTCTGATGGCGCCACCGATTTGAAGCTTACGATTGAATCTCGTTCGCGGGTCCACTCGAAATCCGATACAGATACCCAATAATACGTACCAAAGGGTGTGCCATGCACCTTTCGGCACATCTTACAATGGCAATGGTACGATGTACTTGGTTCGTTTTTGAGCCTCCACGAAACCTTTCCGCATAGACATCTTCCTGGATTACTCAAAGTTTGTCCCCTAGCGATACCGAGAAAAAAATAACAATACTAGGGCGCCATCGCTCGTTGTCGCGGTATGACTATCTCCTGGCGCACGACAAACAAATTCCCCAGCCTTTATCGTGCCATTATGGTCTTCCATAGAGCCTTGCAATACATATATTTGCTCAAATTCGTCATGGGTGTGCGGCCCGCAGTATGTGCCCGGGTCCATCTTCATTAGCCACGTCTTCTCACCATTATCTGGATTTTCGTACAATTTCTTAACCCAGAATCCTTCCAACTCAGTCGACTCCCATTCCAACGCATGTGAGTTCAAATAAAGAGAGCCCATATTGGGAGGCGTTAGCGGCGCATTTGTCTCGTTCATATCAATCCCCTATGCTAATTCCAAGTCAATTTAGACTGATAAATGAAGCCGTGTCACGCTCAATTGTGTGTTTAGTTGGATTTGATATCGCTCGAGTCACCAAGTCGAGTCAAAATCGGGGAATATTCATGTTACCTACAACACTAAGATTCAAATTGGCCGGTGGGGCGTTGGGTGCAAAGCTGCTCGACTTCGATGCGAAAAAGCTCCACACAGACGCTGAATACGAGGCACTATTACAAGCACTTGCAAAGCATTGCGTCTTAATATTGTCCAACCAAAACCTGACAGATCTTGATGTAGTAAATTTTCTTGATCGATTCTCAACGACTTTCGAGCAGTGGAGCATTACACCAGATTTTCTTTCCCTCGAAACCAAAAAAGCCTATGTGCTTTCTTCAAAAAAAAATTTATCCCGTTATGCGGGCTCTGCGTGGCATGCAGACTATGCGTTCGATCCTAAGCCAGCTGACATTAGCGCAATTTATATGCGTACCATACCAACGATCGGCGGTGATACCGGTTTTTGTAATATGTACGCTGCTTACGATAAATTATCTGAAGCGATGAAAGAATATGTTGATGGTTTGACCGCCCTTTTTGATAACTCGATTAGAGGCAACCTACAACACAACGGATACACAGTGTCTCAATCACAATTGGCACAAATACCCCCGACTCGACACCCTATTGTAGTAACTCATCCACTAACGAAGGGAAAATCTCTTTATGTGAGTGAAGCCTTGGTTGATACGATCTTGGAGCTACCCAAACGCGAAAGTGACAGCCTAGTACGATTCCTGCATGAACACATCAATCAGCTTAAATTTCAATACCGCCATCAATGGCATCCTAACGATCTTGTTCTGATTGACAATCGCTGCACAAGTCATTGTGCTATCGCAGATTATGATATGGGTGAACTTAGAGAAGGAATTGTCGTTTGTGCACGAACGGAACCAAGTTGCTTTTCGTTATAAAAACACCATCAAGAAATATCCAAAGCAGCGTGGCAGACAACTATTTCTCCTTCTTTTCAGAATACAAAACCACTGCTACCAGGCTTTTCCAGACAACAGCTTCGCTTTAATCATTCAAAGTTGTCTGCAAAGGCGAAACGCATCGAGTATGGCGGCGTGTATGTTACGACTCGATACCGCATCTCCGATACGATACACCACGTACTGACCATCCTCAGATGCGAGCTGCTCCTGGCCGTTTATTAGGCGATCAATGTCGGTAATTCCCTTATTCCAGGATGTGGGCGCCAGCTCATGATAAATGGCGTCTAGCGGAACTGTCCCATGCTCCACAATAACTTGGTCAGTTTCATGTACCTTTTCGATGCCTGTAAGCTCGTTGGCGAATGTCGCATGTAAACGATTCCCAAGCTTCTCAACTCTAACGAGCCGTTGATCAAGCTCTATCGAAAGATCAATTTCGTAGCTTCGTCTGCGCCAAATCACTTGCTCTGCATAAGCCATTTCCATAGCAAGTGCTCCATCAATCGCCATTAATCTAACATTGCCGCCTCGTTGCCGTACTTTCTCAGCTACCGTTAAAGCTGCATGCCGGCCTGTCCCGTCATATACGATGACGTCATCGTTAATGTCGATGTTATCCGTAAGGACATCCCAAACAGTGGTGCAGTACTCAGCCCCGGAAATCCAATCTAAGTCAGGAATCCCGCCAGTGGCAACGATCACAACATCGGGAGATATTTCCTCAATATCACGAATGTCTGCATACCTGTTGTGTCTAACGCTTACACCAAGACGTTCGAGCTCACTGGCTCTCCAGTCAACGATCCCAACCAAATCCTTTCGCCAACTCGCTTTTGCTGCTAGTAAAATTTGGCCGCCCAAGCGGGCAGACGCCTCAAGGATGGTGACATCGTGACCACGTTCTGCACAAATCCTCGCGGCTTCCAATCCAGCTGGGCCACCACCAACAACAACAACTTTACGAACGGCCAAAGTTCTCTGTATCTGGTGAGGAAAAGTATTTTCACGACCAACAGACGGATTATGCAAACATGTTGGTCGTTGTTCACTCATGCAATGAGTTGCGCCAACACAGGGACGGATCTCAGCTTCGGCTCCCCGGGTCAACTTAGAGACCAGATGGGGATCGGCAATTTGTGCTCGTGTCATCGCCACCATATCCAACAATCCTTCCCGAACTGCGTAACGCGCGCTAGCTAGTTCGGTAATACGTGTCGCATGGAAAACAGGTAGCCTTACTTCTTTTTTGAAGGCTCCCGCGGCTTGGAGGAACGGGGCTAGAGGTGACGCCATCCCGGGCATGCAATCCACTGCCAACGCAAGTGTTGTATCCAATTTACCGTAAATAGCGTTAAAAAAATCAATGGTGCCAGCGGACTCGAATAGTCGTGCGATTTCGAGGCATTCGTCAAAACCCATCGGGGAATCACCACCTTCATCCACAATAAATCGCATCCCTACCAAAAAATCGTCTCCTACAGTTTCTCGGATAGCATCGTGGACCATCAACCCAAATCGAGCACGATTTGCAATGCTACCTCCAAATTCATCTGTTCTTTTATTGGTTACCGAAGAAAAAAACTGGCCGATTAAATGTGCACCAGAAAAGGTCTCTATCCCGTCTATCCCTCCTTCCTTACAACGCACGGCCGCATCCGCGTAAGCTTTAACCACCCTACCGATATCATGCTGGTCCATTTCCTTCGTAAAAGCTCTATGGAGCGTCTCACGCCCGACAGAAGGACCGATAGCTGGCAGACGATTGCCGGCAGTGGGATCACTTCGACCTCCAAGATGGGTAATTTGGCACATGAGCTTTGCATCATGCGCATGAATCCGCTGTGCGAAGGATTGTAAGTGACTAATAACATGATCATCGTTCAAATTAATAAGAGGAAAGTTCCAGTGCGAATCACCTGACACACTAGACGACCCGCCAAACATAGTGAGTGCAATTCCACCCCTAGCCTTCTCTTCATGATATCTCTGATAACGATCTTTCGGCATACCATCTTCAGCAATGCCACAAGCATGACTGGTGCTCATAATTCGATTCTTGAAACACACACGTTTTATAGAAAAAGGCTGTAACAATGGGTCTTTGTTATCATTCACTTTGACATCGCTCATTAAATCCCCCCCCTAAGGCAACGTGCAAAGACTAAATCCACGGTCTACACACCTCCAATAAAACAGGTAGAGTGTGCTCTCAAAAGTCATAAACAAATTTCGGCCATGACAGTATGCCTTAATAGATTACATAATCTAAAGATAATGGAAACACCTTTCCTAAACTGGTTGCCTGACGCTGCAGATATAGCGCGTTTTAAGCGTGACGACATTTTAATCGTTAAGCCCCTCGTCAACTCGTCGAGCAATACGAACCCTTCTTTCTTGGGCAATTCCCAACTGGTATCAGCCCAGAGAAATGTGCACCCATTAACCAAAGTGCTTCTACCCCAAAAGTTCGATGGGCTGAAAAAGTGCGGCGCTCCGACCCGAAATCCGCTGAGTTTTCTCTACAACAAGAACCTGCTCAGATGGTCTCGATTCTCTCAGATTAGTCCGGCGCTCGATTGTTCTTCGACGCTACGCACTGGAAACCTCCTGGCTCTGGAGCAATTCCTTTTCATCGGGATAACAGTTACATGCGGTGGACAAACCCGCCGACAAGGAATGTGCTTTGGCTTGCACTAGAAGATTTTACTCTTACACGGGGACCAATCATTTATTCTAAAGGTTCTCACCAATGACCAGACCATGAGCTGTCGGACTACTGAAATCGTACTCGTAACGGTATGAGTGGGCTTCTTGACCCGACAAATTTTAAACACAGCGTCGAAGTTGCCGCCGCAAATCACGGTAAAATTCCTGAACACGAAGTGATAGAACTCCCAGCTGGTGGTGGCGTATTTCACGACGCTGGACTTGGCATGGCTCGGCCGCTAATTTCGATAGCAAATCTCGATATTCACTAAGTATTCACTGTATGCCGGGCTACGCCACTTATAGCGAACGTTTTAGGGACCCAATTGAATCACGCTACAAACGTTTTGGTTCGGTCAAACGCGACGAGTCATACTATCCCATTCTCTGGACGATGACCCAGTATAGGAGTAACTAGGAGCCTGAAGTGTCGCACTAGGACGGAAAATTGTTACCCCAGCGATTTAAATAACTGACTGTCTGGGCAGGTTTACGATGCACGGGACCAAAATGTCCCTTGGGGTAACCAATTGGAATCATAGCTACCACGCCATACTCATTCGGAATCGCAAAATACTCTTGCAATTCTGACTCGAAAAGCTGATGTAATGTCGTCAAAGTTGCCCCTAATCCAAGGGCCCGGCAAGCCAGCAATATGTTCTGTATACATGGATATACTGATCCATAAGACGGTGGGGCTTTTCCGATCCGGTCTTTTTCTGGAACAGAAAAAGGCCAATCTCTGACACCACAAACAAGCAGCAATACGGGTACATTGTGTAGATTATCCGAAAGGTACCAAGCAGCTCGCATCGACCGCGCACCTTTGGATTGGTCTTCTATTTTTGGGCGATAATCAGAAAACTGTTTATTCATAACATCACGATAATGCGTCGCCAGAAAAGACTTATCCTTTTCATCAGAGACCACTATAAAAGACCACGGTTGCGTATTTTGTCCACTAGCAGCCTGCGTACCAGCTTCGAGAACCTGCAACAACAAGTCTGGTGCAACTGGATCGGATTTGAGTCGCCGCATTGCACGAGTCGAATACATAACATCAAAAAGACCAAGATCACTCATGCTACTCTCCCAAGATCGGCAACTTGACAATTTGTAAAAGGACCAATTGAGAAAACAAACAACTAGTATAAATGCGCCACCAATATTACTACGGCCCATCCAAATGCCAGTTATGCCCATCAAAATAAGATAAACATAAAAGCACAAACATTAAAGGAACAAAAACTTATATGCTTCATTAAACAAAGACAAACTTGTACCATCTATTGTAACCAGTGCAAGAATAAAAACGTATATTAAAAGATCCCCTATGACCCATAACCATTGAGCACAAAATGATCACGAAATGGGGGAACATACCAATAAACAAAAGGACAAAAACCGCGTGAGACCTCCATTTGCAGCATTTCGTGAATCCGAACATCGAGCCCGACTGGCAAGGGCACGGAAGGCATTGTCCAACGGTGGGTTCGCCGGTGCTGTCAGCATAGCTCCAGAGAATCTATTCTATATTGCGGGTTACGACTCATTAACATATTTCAGTCAACAAGCACTAGTTTTCAACACTGAAGACGGCCGTGATCCAACCTTGATAGTACGGGACGTAGACCTACCACTAGCTAAAGAAACAACATGGGTCTCAGATATCAGAACGTATCACCTGCACGCTGGTGACGTTACCGAATTAATAGAAAAGGTAGCCCGCGAACATGAAATCTGCGACGGCATTATAGGGATAGAACTCGAGTCTTTCGCAGTCACTAGTGCTTACGCATCAGCGCTTCAAAAACAACTCGAGCCTACTGAACTGGCGGATGCCACAACACTACTTAATGAACTCCAGTATATAAAGTCGGAATCGGAGATGGCATACATACGAGAAGCAGCAAATTACGCTAATATTGGGATCGAGGCAGCCCGCAGAGCTATTCGTCCTGACATCAGCGAAATTGCCCTATGTGCGGAAGTCGAGTTCGCTATCCGACAGGCAGGAAGTGATTACCCTGCCATGCCAACCGAGTGTGCCAGTGGCCCACGGTCGGCTGGCTGCCACGCAGCACCAATGCCCAGGATCTTAGAAAAAGGAGATTTGGTGCATCTTGAATTTGCAGGAACAGCGAGGCGTTATCACTGTGTTTCGATGATTACAGCAGCACTTGGCGAGCCAGGAGCACGGGCACGGGCACTCTACGATGCTGGCCTGGAATCCTACCGTGCAGGACTTGCCCTATGTAAACCAGGGGCACCCGTTGCCGAGATTGAAGATGCGTCACTTGAACCACTTAGATCTAGAAATCTCGAGCATGCTGCGATGATGCGCTTCGGTCTCGGAATTGGAATTGGATACCCACCCGCCTGGGTTGGTACTTTCCAAATGGACAGATATAGTGATGCCAAACTCGAGCGAGGGATGTTGATCTATGTTCACTCATGTCTGGAGCTTTTAGATGAGGGCCTTGGCATTATTCAGGGCGGCAGCTACTACATTGGTGATAACGATATAGAAGCACTTTCAGGTGCGGCTGACTGCGAACTGTTGGTGGTGTGAGAAGGCGAACCAACATCAGTATTTATCATTGATAAAAAATTCTAACTCCAACCACTTACTACAACCGCTGTCCTCAAAGTTGACTCACCAGCTACAGCTATCCCAAACACTGTTCCCATTTTCGTATTTGCAACCGGAACCAGTGCATTGGCGATGTTGGTTTTCAGTCGTGGTGACCATGCAATAGAGGTAACTATTCCACCTGGCTTACCACCACATTCAATAGGCCATGTGGAGCGAAGTGGAGTAATTGGGTCTCCACCAACTTCTATCTTCACGTGCTTGATTCTCACTCCAGCATTTACCACTCTATCTAATGCCGCACGGCTTAGGTATTCGGCAGACTTGCCCAGTTTGACAAACCGATCTAACCCTATCTCGAAAATGTTGTTGTCTACTGTCATATCATTTCCATAAGACAACAAACCTGCCTCGATTCTCTCAATTAAATTCGGACACCCAGCTCGAATATTGTGTGCTTCACCATGTCTCCAGATTTCATCCCAAAGCCCCAAACCTTTTTTGAAGTCTTGCAGATAAATCTCAAAACCACCTCGACCACTCCAACCAGAGCGTGCTACGATGACTCTTGTCCCAGCGATTGTAGTCTCAAGAAAGCGGAAAAAACCGATGTCACGACTATCGCGTCCCAAGACGGAAGTCAGGACAGTGTCCGCCTTGGGTCCCTGCAGAGCACACGGTGCTACCACAGGGTCGAACACTTCAACGTCGAAATCTCGGCCTATAGCGAGCCCCTGAAGCCACAACAAAACACCTGAATCTGCAATAGAAATCCAGAAACGATCTTCCGCCAAACGCAAAATCAACGGATCGTTAATGATACCACCCGATTGATTACAGAGAGGGGCGTATATACATTGACCTATTCGACATTTCGACACATCACGGGGAGTGCTAAGTTCTACTAGGCGCAATGCATCCGGTCCCCGCACCTCTACTTGACGCTCACACGCCACATCCCAAATTTGCACATGCTCAAGTAGATGCCAATAATCGGCTTCGAAAGATTGAAAACATGTCGCTAGCGGCATCTGGTTGTACACGGTAAAAGACTTGGCGCCCTGTTCGTGAACACGTTTTTCAAAAGGAGTTTCTAGAATCCGCCGAGACAAGCCTAGTACTGGACTCATGTTGGAACTTGACCACCGATCATAATAAGACATCAAAGACTATCTCATTTATTGATAAACGCAAATAAAGTCTTCCAAGGTTCGGTCGCTGCAAGATTCAGCTATCTACACTAGCAGGAGGGCTGCGATCGCGTGCCAACTGACCTTCACGATAACCGATATAGGCTGTACTGCCGATGATTAAAGCACTACCTAACCACGTCCAATGGTTTGGCAATTCAGCAAAAAAGAAAAATCCAATACCAACTGCCCATATCAGTCGGGTAAAGTCTGTGGGAATAATTACGGTGGCGTCAGCGGTCTTAAGAGCGTAAGTCCACGCAATGTGTCCGATCGTTCCCAACGTGCCGATCAGTGCAAGCAAAAGCAGCTCTGTGCCAGAGGGCCAGCGCCAAACTGAAATCGCGGGAATTACTGTGGCTAACGTAAGGACCGAAGCGGTCCAGACGACAATTGTTAGCGTCGAATCTGTTCTGGAAATTTTTTTTACTAAAACATTATTTCCACCCCATATGACAGCCGAACAAAGTACAACCACAATACCTACATTCAGTTCTGCGAATCCAGGTCGCACAATAAAAAGCATCCCCAAGAATCCTAAAACTACAGCACTCCAGCGACGCAATCTCATGGTTTCACCCAAAAAAAGTGATGCGCCGACCGTAGCAAATAAAATATTCGTAAAACTTAGTGCAGTCGCATCTGCAATGGGAACAAGGCTCAATCCATAGAACCAACAAAGCATGGAAATGGCTGTCAGGATTCCTCGCAAAGTCAACAGGCCCGTATTTCGAGCCTTCAATACATTGGTTCCAACTCCAAGTAATAAAGGCATAACCGCAATGAGTCCGAACAGACCACGAAAGAAAGAAATTTCAAATGGATGTAAGCTATCACTTAAGTAACGCACCAAAGAGTGCATAATCGTAAAGAAAGCCGTTGACACTATTGCCAACAATAACGCTTTCTGTGACCTACCCAAATTCACGATGTTGTCCGGTTAACGATATTTTAACAGTCATAAGTGTACGATTAAGAACGATAACTTTTTAGCATCCATAATTTATTTTTATAGCGTGGCGAACTATTCTGCCAGCGATGCACGCATTTTCGATAAAGCCGCTTGCCCTCGTGCCCGGCTTTCCTCTGGATCACCTACTGTGCCATGCCAACGGAGATCAGCTTCTTTTAGCTCTTCAAGAAATCGGCTGGGTTGCCTGTGTTCAATTTCCCCATACCGGGAACGCTGGCGAGCGAATGTCATACATAAATCATCTTTAGCTCGGGTGATCCCCACATACGCCAGCCGTCTCTCTTCCTCTAAAAGGCTTCCCTCCAGACTTTCCCTGTGCGGCAGTAGACCATCTTCCATACCAACCAAGTAAACCCGAGAAAACTCCAACCCTTTTGCTGCGTGCAACGTCATTAATTTCACACACTCAGTGTCAGCGTCTTCTTTATCGTCAAGCATATCAACCAACAATAGATCTGCGATAACTTGTCCCAAATCAGAGTCGGGTGACTTTTTCTGTATCTGTCCAATCCAGGCAACCAGATCCATGACATTCTCCCACCGACGACCTTGTTTACCATCTTTCACATTAGTTTCTAGCCAAGCCCGATAATTGATATCTTCAAGAATTTCTTCTGCCAACGCGACTGGTGTCAACTCTCCGATCATCAGAGTTTTCTGGTAAAGCCACTTACCAAATTCGACAATATTTTTTAGGGAACGACCAGAAAATGATGATTCAAGCTCCGAGTGCCTACTCGCATCCGACAAGGAGATTTGGCGGGTGGCCGCAAACTCACAGAATCTCCCTAGCGAGCCACTACCCAAACCCCGCCTAGGCGTATTGGCAATTCGTAAAAAGGCATTGTCATCAGCAGGATTCGCAATCAATCTCAGGTACGCCATCAGATCACGTATTTCAGTTAGTGAGAAAAATGAAATTCCTCCAGATACGACATACGGAATATTGAGCGCACGTAGTGATTTCTCGAAAGGTCTTGCTTGGTGGTTACCACGGTACAGGATGGCATAGTCGCGCCAACGCCTAGAATGCATAAAACGGTCGTGATTAATATCCAACGCAACCCGCTCAGATTCGTCATCACCATTTTTGCATACCATAACCCGAGGTGGCTCACCAAATCCCAACGAGCTGTGAAGCTTTTTCTTAAATACATGCGAATTTCTTTCAATCAACAAATTCGCCGTCTTTAAGATAGCTCCCTTAGATCTATAGTTTTGTTCGAGTTTTATCACGGAAAGATCTGGAAAATCACTCTTTAAACGTACGAGATTGTCGGGTACCGCGCCACGCCATGAGTAAATTGATTGGTCATCGTCTCCAACGGCCGTGACACAACCACGACTACCAATTAGTCTTTTTACAAACATGTACTGCATGGCATTAGTATCCTGATATTCATCTACTAACAGATAACGAATTCTTTTTTGCCATCGCTCAAGAACTGTCGGGTCAGAGCCCAGTAAACGCACAGGCATATAAATCAAATCATCGAGATCGATCGCATTACACACACGCAATGTATGATTGTATGTAGCGAATATATATGCCATGTCGACCTTGAATGGCAGGTTGTAGTCAATAGACGTCAGGTCTTCAGATGTCATTAACTCGCCTTTCAACCGTGACACCTCCTGATGCAATAATTGAGCATTGTCGGCAGCTTTTATCCCTTGGCTAGTCAGTAACTCAGACAACCGTGCCGTCGAATCAACCGGGTCAAAAATTGTAAACCCAGGCTTAAGACCCAAAGATTGTTGCTCTTCGCGGATGAGAGCAAGCCCAAGAGCATGAAATGTACTAATTCGCAGCTTCCGAGCGCTTTCAGAATTAAGTGTTAGTGCGACCCGATCGCGCATTTCCCTCGCAGCCTTATTCGTAAAAGTCACGGCAGCAATGTATTCAGGCTCAACACCTTGTTTAATAAGATAAACGATCTTTTCGGCAATCACCCGTGTTTTACCGCTGCCAGCACCTGCTACTACTAACAGTGGCGATTTTATGTACTGTACTGCGGCTCGCTGTTGTGAATTGAGAGGCAAAGTCGTGACACGTTCCTTGTTAACGACAGTAAAGCTCACTCGGGACAGAAGATTAATCGATACTTGCCGAATGAGACGAATGTGAATTGGTCAAGATATTAAAAATCAGATTGATTTCTTAAATGACGGAATCTACTGTTCTAAGCCGCAAGTAATCTTGTGGCGGATTAAGCTCGAATTCTAACGTTTTTATTTATCAACTTGTACAATCATTTCAATTTCAACCGGAATATTGCCTGGTAATGCGGCTACCCCGACAGCTGAACGTGCATGCCGGCCTCGGTCGCCAAACACCTCGACTAATAAATCCGAGCACCCATTAGCTACGGCAGGTTGCTCACAAAAATCAGGTGAAGAGTTTACCATCGAGAGTAGCTTGACTATGCGGCGGACACGATCAAGATCACCCAACTCATCCTTCAATCGAGCTATAAGGTTAATCCCAACAAGACGCGCAGCTTGATAAGCCTCATCAAGCGTTAAATTTATACCGACCGCACCTAAGTATTCAACCCCATCAGAACTTGGTGCTGGACCAACACCGGACAGATATAGAAAGTCGTGTATTTGCACTGCTGGCACGTAGTTCCCGATGGGTCGTGGTGAAGCTGGTAATGTAATACCTACTGTTTTAAGACGTGATTCAATAATTGCCATGGTTAGTAGTCAAAATTAGAAAAAGATGAAAAGGCTAGCATTAATAGTGACTTGACGGCGAAAAATCCTTGTCAGACATCTCCAGAACAAACTAAGAAATTCGCTCAAGCCACACAATAACGGGACAAAGCATCCATCCCGGACTATTAGCTATTGTGGAAATAACCCGCGCAAGTGTAGCAACAAACTTATTACCACGTATCCAAAAACTCAACTATGTCCAGAAAATCCAGCTAAAATGCCCTAAAGGATTTCACGATTTGGTGTTACCTTTGATTTATAAAACACATCAAAATTTTTTTAGGAGTGTAGACTTGATTCGCTTTTTAAAGCTCCTGCCGTCCGCCTCGCTCTTTGTAATACTCGGAGTAGTCGTATTGCCAAGTGTTGCTGCACAAGCAGCAGATGACCCCTCAAGACCCATCGTCACCAAAGAAATTGACGATCTTATAACTATCATTGAAGACGACGGCGAACGTGAAAAATTTCTTCAGAGATTACGTCTACTTAAAAAAGCATCAGAAGACTCCACTATCGCGAACACTCCGACTACTCCCGGGGCAACAGTATTACAGCAACTTTCGGACCAAGTGAGTGTTGCCGGTAGCCGTCTGGTTCAGTCGGTAGAGACTCTAACCACGCTACCGGGCGCCGTTGTCAAACTATTCAAGGGACTTAACTCAACTGAGGAACGAGGCATATGGCTCGGAGCAATCTTTAAAATCCTAGCTGTACTATTGGCTGGTTACCTAACGGAGATCTTAATTCGTCGCCTTGTAAAACGACCGCGTGAAGCTATCGAGAGCACTGATCGAGAAACTTTCTGGTCACGACTTCCCTTACAAATTGGCCGTTTTTTACTTGAATTGATTGGTATCGTAGCCGCAGTGACAGTTGCGTACGCGCTGCTATCCGCAACTGATCCGGGCAACACGACCCGAGTAATTGCAATAGCCCTTATTAACGCCACCGCTCTAGTCAGGCTTATTTCAGCACTAATGCGGGTTGCACTCAGCCCACGTGTTAACAAAATCCGTCTGGTCCCCGTCTCTGACGAAACAGCCAACTACTGGTCTGTATGGATTAGGCGACTATCCGTGTTTTCAGTTTATGGCTACATTGCTCTGGAAACTGGTTATTTGCTGGGTTTTCAACCCGAGCTCTATAACGTCCTCTCAAGCATTCTTGGACTGGGCGTATTGCTGATGCTCATTGTCCTCGTGCAACAGAACCGCCGCTTGGTGGCCAAATTAATTTCTGGCCATAATCACGATTCGGCTGCATCGCTCTTTCGCAAGCGGATTGGGGAGTTGTGGAATGTGGCAACGATTGTATATCTCGTCTTAGTTTTTGCTGTCTGGATTTCAGATAAACCAGGCAGCTTTCTAGTCGTAGTTAAAGGTTCACTAGCAACAATAATCATAATTGTTGGTGCGATTATTTTAGGGACAATTGTCAATCGATTAGTCGACAGAAGCTTTCGTTTAAGCGATGAACTCCGCACCCGATTTCCGTACCTAGAGGCACGTACGAATCGTTTCGTCCCGAAGATTAAAACGATTATTACAACATTGGTTAGCTTAATAGCAGTGCTGAGCATTCTCAACTCTTGGGGTATCAACGTCACAAAGTGGTTTGAAAGTGAACTTGGCGCTCTAATAACAGAAAAAGTAGGTTCTATAGTTTTTATTATTTTCATCGCGGTAGCTATTTGGGAAATAGTTAGCTCGCTCATCGAACACACCATTCACCGTTCACAAAGTAGTACCGAGCGCAGTGCGAGATTGGAAACCTTACTACCACTGGCGCGAAAAACTCTGCTGGTAGTCTTGTCAGTGATGGTCACGCTTACAGTACTTTCAGAGCTGGGTCTGAATATAGGTCCATTATTAGCGGGCGCGGGAGTTGTGGGACTAGCAATAGGTTTCGGAGCGCAGTCACTTGTCAAAGACATTATCACTGGTATATTTATCTTAATAGAGGACAGTATTTCAGTCGGCGACTTCGTTGACGTAGGTGGACCAAATGGTACTGTCGAAAGCCTGTCAATTCGTACACTACGCTTGCGCGATATTGAAGGTAACGTAAGCACCATTCCCTTCAGCTCAGTCAATACTGTACTAAACTATACTCGTGACTACGGCATCTCCTTACTCGAGATTGGGATTGCGTATCGAGAAGATGTCGACCAAGTCATCGAGGTTTTAAAACGCCTTGGTGAAGAAATGATGGAGGACGAAGGGCTTGCAAAGGATATTCTAGAACCCCTAGTGGTTCAGGGTATTCATCGCCTTGATGATTCTGCCGTCACACTGAGGGCGCGCATCAAGACGACGGCTGGGATGCAATGGGCAATGCGCCGAGAATTCTTCAAACGCATGAAAAAGCGATTCGATGAACTGGAAATTGAAATTCCTTTTCCACACCAAACGATTTATTTCGGTGCTGACAAGAAAGGATTTGCTCAGGCCGCGCCTATCCAGATCGAAAACAAACCAGAACGAGTTAAAGAAGACTAACAATCAACTAAGTGATTCACATATCCGGTCAATCTGGATGCCGAGTTTTTTGCCAGTTGGCAGGGTAGACCGTTACCAATACCTTGGCCTGTTTTGTATGATAGAAATGCCAAGTTCCATCAGGCATCCATAGGCTGTCCCCGGTTTTTAAATCATACGTACCATCTTTCAACTCGATGGTTAGCGTTCCATCCAGCACATAGAGGTACTCATCATATAGCACTGTCCACTCAAGTTCGAAATTCTCCATCTCCAAAATTGAACATGACATCGACTCACTGATTGAATCATCAACATCCCGATGAATCTTGGCCCCTGGTGCTAGCTCGACTAGAGAACGTTCTGTGGCTCGCGTGATTTTAGCATCCATCATTATCTCCCGATAAATATTTTTTCAACAGTATTCGACTATGCGAGGTAAGGCTAGAATCTGGTAGTCGAAATGCATTATCGCATGTAATGTGGTCTTTGTTACTCTCTTTTTATAGCTACTCCGAAATAAAATTTATTATGACCGAAAACTCCGAGCATATAGCACATCATGACTCATGCATCCTATGATTTCGTCGTAGTCGGTGCAGGTTCGGCCGGCGGCATAATCGCTCGACGCCTCGCTGAAGAGTCCGATGCCGAGGTTTTGTTGATTGAAGCAGGTTCAGATGACCGGCATTGGTCAATCAGAATGCCCGGGGCTGTACGGTCCCACTACAAATCATCAAGTCGCTTTAATTGGCATTTTTGGAGTGAACCCCAAAAACAGTTGGATTACAGAAAAATCTACCAACCTCGTGGTAAAGCACTGGGGGGATCATCATCCATAAATGGAATGGTTTTTCTGCGAGGTCACGCTCTTGATTACGAGTTGTGGACACAGCAAGGTGCAACAGGCTGGGGCTACGCGGACGTCCTACCGTACTTTAAAAAACTCGAATGCTTCGAACCAGAGATAAATGACTATCGTGGATCAAAAGGACCAGTAGCAGTAACAAGACTTGACGACCTTGGGCCCTTGGAACAGGCTTTTTTAAAAGCTGGTCAGCAGGCCGGGTATCCTCATACAGACGATGTTAACGGTAAACAACAAGAAGGGTTTTGTAGGTTTGATATGAATATCGATGCTGGCGTGAGGGCCAGCACGGCACATGCCTACCTTCGCCAACGAGAAAAAGTTCGTAATTTGACCATAATGAAAAATGCATTAGTTCACCAAATACTGTTCGATGGTGATTGTGCAACTGGCATCGAGTATTCCACCGAAAACCACACATACAGAGTAAGTGCAACACAAGAAACGATTTTATGTGCGGGTGTTTTCGGCTCAGCACAACTCTTACTGCTCTCCGGTGTAGGACCCGAGTCCCACCTGAAAAATGTATCGATAAAAACGCATCATAACCTTCCAGGGGTAGGCGAAAATTTACATGATCATCCAGAGATCCACATCCAACATCGCTGCAAGCAGAAAATTACGCTTAACCAGTACATGCGAATCGATCGTAAATTACAGGTGGGCCTAGAATGGTTTCTGATGAAAAGCGGTGTTTGTGCTAAAAATCAAGCGAACGCTGGCGCCTTTCTTTGCAGCAGGCCTGGTGTGGAACATCCCGACATTCAGTTCCACTTCTTCCCTTGTTTTTTCTCTGGCGAGTGGAATATTAGACATCAAGAACATGGGTACTTATTAGACACCGGGCCTATGAGACCAACTAGCCGAGGCCATATTCGGTTACGATCTGGGGATCCAAACGATCCCTTACTCATCGATCCCAATTACTTGGCAACCGAGTTCGATTTACAGTCGATGCGCGACGCCATCGACATGGCCAGAGACACTTTGTCGCAACCCGCCTTTATTCCATTCGATGCTGGCGAGGAGATTCCCGGGGTAAAAATCGCCTCTAAAGCAGATGTTGATGCATTCATTCGCCAAAACACCGCTAGTGCATACCACCCCGTGGGTACCTGCAAAATGGGATGTGAAACAAACCCGATGGCCGTGGTCGACGTGCAAGGCAGAGTTCATGGTTTGCGTAATCTCAGAGTCGCTGACGCTTCCGTAATGCCCAGTGTGATCAGTAGCAATACGAATGCCGCTTCTATGATGATTGGTGAGAAAATTGCCGATTGCATCTTGGGCAATGATCCCCTTACACCTATTGAACTTGATTTTCTCTGAAATACATAAAGTGTCGAAGAAACACGTCAGCCTAACGCCCCGTCAACGCTTTTGTCCTGAACCAAACAAATATTTGCGTTGTTCTTCATTTGGCGTCTCATTACCGCGGCCTGATTTTTTTTCTTTCATGAGGTTGTAACCACGACGAAGTCCTTCTCGACTCTTCAATCTGTCATACCATCCACGAATATTTGGGAATCGACTTAGGTCGATTTTCTGACTCTTATAAGTCAATACCCAAGGCCAACACGCCATATCGACGATACTATATTCGTCACAAATAAATTCCCTGCCTTCCAACTGGATATTAAGAATCGCAAACAGGCGCAACACTTCAGTTCGGTACCTATCGATCGCATAAGAGATGGTCTCAGGCGCGTATAGAGCAAAATGGCCATGTTGCCCTAACATGGGACCAAGATGGGCCATTTGCCACATCAGCCAT
>PBDA01000058.1 GCA_002718345.1 Rhodospirillaceae bacterium | reverse complement strand
TTTAAAAAAATATAAATATTTAAATTTAAAATCAGTATTTCTGAAATATTAATTTTCTAATTTCAAGTTAAATACATATAAAGAGAATGAATAGTTCGTACGCATACATTAAAAAAATATTAACGCCATCTGACAAGCGTTCATTTTTCTGGTTGTCCATTTTTACAGTAATTGTTGCACTGTTTGAAATGGCTGGAATTGTTTCAATATTCCCGTTTATAACCCTTGTAACTGATAATAGTGTGGTAACAACTGATACTAATTATTTATTTTTTTATCAGTTATTTGGGCAACCAGAAATCGATGTTTTTATTATCTATTGCGCTGTTTTTATCACACTTTTTTTTCTCATAAAAACATTAATAGCGTATTGGTTTTTGTATTACAGAACCAAAGTGTTAAAAGGGTTTTATGCCGGTGTATTTGTTCGTCTTTATGATTATTACCTAGACATCGACTATGAAAGTTATCAGGAAGGTGAGTCATCTAGCATGTTAAAAAATCTCACCTCTGAGACTTTATATGTAAATGATTATATGAGCTCTCTGGTTATAGTTGTAAGTGAAATAATACTAGCCTTTTCTATATTTTGTTTAGTTGTTTATGTTGCGCCACTAATCGGCATTATGCTTTTGGTAGCTCTTGTTATCAAAGGAATTTTTACCATCTCTAGAATGTCAACATACATGATTGATTTGGGTGATAAAAGGGTAAAAGTTCAGGATGATGTTTATAATCTGGCTCAATCAACTTTAAAAAACCTTAAAGTTATAAAGGTTTTTTCTGTTCTGGATAGTTTTAGCACAAGAATGAAATCCTATGTTAATGAATATGCTAAATTATTAGTCAAATCATTAGTTCTAGGAGAACTGCCAAAATATATTCTGGAATTATTTGGATTTTTTGTCCTGATATCTGTTTTTACATACGGATATTTTTATAGTTCTTCTGCGGACTTTTTACCGCTAATGACCATGTTGGCAATGGCTTTTTACAAACTTTTGCCATCCGTTAATAGAATCATAGTTGCTTTTAATTCTTTATCTTTTAATGTAGGTGCATTGTCTTTGGTTAGCAATTTATTAACAGATAAAAGTCATAAAAGTGATCATGATCTAGCAAGTGAAAAACAAGAAATATCATCAATTAATAAAATATTATTTAAAAACGTTTCGTATTCTATTAATGAGATTGAAATAATTAATTCTTTAAGCTTTGAAATATTACAAGGTGACAAGGTTGCGATTATTGGAAAAAGCGGAGCTGGGAAAACAACCATAATTGATATGATTCTCGGTTTAAAACAAAACACATCAGGAAGTATTACTGTAAACGACGGAATTCCAATAAACTCTTTATGTTTGAAATCATGGAGAAATCATATTGGATATGTTTCACAGGAGCATCTGATATTAAATTCATCTATTAAGGATAACGTTGTTTTTTCAAGAGATAATTTTATGTCCGAATCAAATCACCACTTAGATGATGTTTTGTCTTTATCGGTTATTGATCAGGAAATATTTGGGGCGGAAGGTAGTAAATATTATGTTGGAGAGTCAGGGTTAAAATTAAGTGGTGGGCAAAGACAGAGATTACTTATAGCAAGGGCATTATATTCGAATCCTGATCTTTTGATATTAGATGAGCCATTTTCAGCCTTGGACTCTGCTACGGAAAAACAGATATCAGATAATATTATGTCTAGTAATAATACAGTGATTTTAATAACACATAATCACAATTTGCTGGATTTATGTAATAAGATCATAGAAATATAAAGAACCCATAAAAATTGCTTCATAATATCTGATGCCACAAATTGTTCATATTATTGCTGGCTTAAATGTCGGTGGCGCAGAAATAGCCATGTACCGATTAATTTCACAGCACAGTACAAGCAGATATACCTATACGGTTATTTCCCTAACAACGGGTGGTTCAATAGCAGATAAATTAAAGAAAAAACACATTGATGTGATTGTTTTTGATTTTAAGAAAAATCCTGTTAAACAGTTTTTTAAATTATTTTATTATCTTAGAAAATCAAATCCCGATGTTGTTAGTACATGGATGTATCATGCAAATATTATTGGTGGATTAGCAGCATATCTTGCTGGAGTAAAAAAAATTATATGGGGTTTGCGAACTACTGATGTTAAAACAGGTTCTAATTATTTGACAAAAGTCATAAGAGCAATTGGTTCAGGGCTTTCGTATGTAATTCCAAATATTATTATTTGTCCTGCAAATTCAATTACTGATTCCCATGCAAAAATTGGTTATTCTAAAAATAAATTTATTGTGATTCATAATGGATTTGATTCAGAAAAAATTAAGTTCAATGAAAATAAAAGAAAAATATTTCGTGAAATATATGATATAGGCCCAGACAAAATTATTATTGGAAGTTTGGGGCGTTATAGCGAAGCAAAAGATCAAAATAATTTTATTTCTGCTGCGGCTAATATTTCTAGAAAGCAATCAAATGTTGTGTTTCTAATGGTTGGGAATAATCTTACAAAAGATAATCTTGAATTATGTGGTTTTGCAAACGAGTTAAATGTTTCAGATAAATTAATTTTGCATGGTGAATGTGCTGATGTATCTATGTGCTTATCTGCTATGGATATTTATTGTTTGCATTCTCGTAGAGAGGGATTCCCTAATGCCTTATGTGAAGCAATGTTAGTAGGACTGCCTTGCATAGCAACAGACGTTGGTGATGCAAAAGTTTTATTGGATAGCCTTGGAGTCATTGTACCTAAAGAAGACTCTGATGCATTAACATATGGGTTAGATAGTTTGTTGTTATGGGATGATGCTAAGAAAAAACGCCATGGCCAACAAGCCAGGCGCAGAATTTGTGAGAAATATTCTTTAGCTAAAGCTTGTGAGCGTTACGAAAAAATATATAGTGATTTATTGATGGACTCTAAACCGTAATGTGTGGTTTTGCAGGCTTCTTGGGCGGCTCTAATAAGGGTGGAAAGAAAGATGTCAAAAGCATCCTTCGGTGTATGACGGATGCAATATATAGGCGTGGACCAGACGATTCTGGTATTTGGTATGACTCAGAAAATGATGTAGGGCTTGGGCACAGAAGACTTTCTATTATTGATTTATCAGAGATGGGCCATCAGCCAATGATGTCTAGTAGTGGACGATATATGTTGGTTTTTAATGGTGAAATTTATAATCATGCAGAAATACGCGAAGAACTTAAAAATAATGAAGATAATTATGAGTGGCGTGGTAGTTCAGATACAGAAATATTATTAGCTAGTTTTGATCGTTGGGGCATAAGAAGAGCGATTGATCAATCTGTTGGTATGTTTGCATTTGCAGTATGGGATGCTAAAGAACGTTCGCTAGTATTAGGCCGTGATCGCATGGGTGAAAAGCCATTATATTATGGGTGGCAGGGTGATTCTTTTTTATTTGGGTCAGAATTAAAAGCAATAAAAAAACATCCAGACTTTAGGTCAAATATAAATCATGATGCTGTTACATTATTATTGCGTCAGAATAATATTGCAGCACCATACTCGATTTACAAAGATATCTATAAGTTAGAACCTGGATGTTTATTAACTATTTATGCTTCTAGCAAGAAAACTAAAATAGTTCGCTATTGGTCTTTGATAGATACAGCAATAAAGGGAGTGAGTCAGCCATTTGCAGGTTCGGAAGTTGATGCCGTCGAGGAACTCGAGGCGCTTACATTATCAGTGCTAAAAAAACAGATGATTGCTGATGTTCCATTGGGAGCATTTTTATCTGGTGGTATTGATTCATCAACTATAGTGGCTCTTATGCAGGCTCAGTCATCCTCTCCCGTAAAAACATTTTCTATTGGATTTCATGAAAATAAATATGACGAGGCTCAGTATGCTAAGTCAGTTGCTAGTTATTTGGGAACCGACCATACAGAAGTTTATGTTACACCCGAAGACGCAATGGGCGTGATACCAGAGTTACCCGCTGTTTATTGTGAGCCGTTTTCCGATGCTTCCCAGATTCCTACATTTATAGTTTCTCGTTTGGCGCGAGAGCATGTTACGGTTTCTCTTTCTGGTGATGGTGGAGATGAACTATTTTGTGGTTACAAGCGGTATTCTCGCAGTAAGTTACTTTGGTGGAAATTAAATAAACTACCATTTTTTTTACGTGACTTTATGGCTTCAGGGATAAATGCTTTATCGGTGGAGGCATGGGATAAAGTAATTAAAATTTTGCCACATAATATGAGAATCGGCTATTTGGGTGATAGATTATATAAAGCCTCCGAATTGCTAAAGTTCAGAGACTTTAATCAATTTTACCGTGATTTTTTACTATCTAATTATAGAGATCCAGAGTCATTAATGCTCCATGGAAGAGAGCCAGTAACTTCATTGGTAGGAAATGAGCCAGATATAACGAATCTAGATAACATACAGAAAATGATGGCACTAGATCAGATTCATTACTTGCCAAACGATATTTTAGTCAAAGTTGATCGTGCTGCAATGTGGGCTTCACTTGAAACACGCATACCTCTTTTGGATCATCGTATTGTTGAATTTGCATGGAGTTTGCCTCAGTCAATTAAGTGCAGAGATAACCAGACTAAATGGCCTCTTAAGCAATTACTTTTCAAGCATGTTCCAAGAAGGTTAGTAGATCGTCCAAAAGCAGGATTCAGTGTGCCTTTACATGACTGGCTTCGAGGTCCACTTAGAGAATGGTCCGAAGAACTTTTAAGTGAAAACCGAATGTATCATGAAGGAGTGTTTGATCCGGCATCTGTTAGAGTACTTTGGTCTGAACACCAATCAGGAAAAAGAAATTGGACGCATGTTCTATGGAGTATTTTGATGTTTCAAGCGTGGCTAGAGGAATCATATTGAAGAGAAAAAAATTGCTTTGTGTGGTAAATGTGGACTGGTTTTTTTTGTCACATCGTTTGCCAGTTTTTGCAGAGGCAATTAAGAATAATTATGAAGTGCATATTGCAACTACTATTACAGATAAGCTAACTGTTCTGCAAAATAGTGGATTTATTGTACATCCCTTGAACATTCATAGAAGTCGAACAGGACTATTTTCTGTATTTTTTGAGTTTATTCAAATTCTTTCTGTCATACGTACTATTTCACCCGATATTGTACATCTTGTGACAATTAAACCAGTATTGTTAGGTGGAATTGCAGCTCGACTAGTTGGAGTTTCTTCTGTTGTATCAGCGGTATCAGGTTTGGGTTTTGTTTTTGTTAGTGATGGAAAAATGGCTTTTTTTCGACGTAAAGTCGTGACATTTTTATATCGCTATGCGTTTAATCATAAGAATCAGCGTATTATTTTTCAAAATAAAGAAGACCTATCAGAATTGATTAAACTTACAGGTGTTTCAAAGAATAAAACAATATTAATACGCGGTTCAGGTGTTGATCTTACGCTTTTTAAGAACCTTCCTAGGGATGATGGGTTGCCTATTGTCATGCTTGCCTCAAGATTACTGATAGATAAAGGAGTCGTAGAATTCGTTGATGCAGCTAAATTAGTCAATAAAAAATTTAAAAAAGGACGCTTTGTTCTTGTTGGAGAACCTGATTTGATGAATCCGGCCGCTATTAAAAATGAACAAATCAATCAATGGGCGCAGAGAGAAATTATAGAAAACTGGGGTTACAGAAAAGATATGCACAATGTGCTTGTAATGGCGGAAATTGTCGTATTGCCATCTTATAGGGAAGGCTTTCCAAAAGTTTTGATGGAGGCATCAGCATCAGGGTGTGCAGTTGTCACGACTGATGTCCCTGGTTGTAGAGACGTCATTAAAGATGGTTTTACTGGATTATTAGTACCTCCGAGAAATGTTGAGAAGCTTGCGGCAGCAATATCAATGTTACTAGATGATACACCTCGTCGTAAGGAAATGGGGGCAAATAGTAGAGAACGAGCGGAAAAACTATTTGATGTAAAGGATGTTGTTTCAACACACATTGCAATTTATGAAGATTTGTTATCAAAAAATATCTAGTTATAACAAATAGATGCTGACAGTTAGATTTTATGAATATAATTGTTTTTGTTAGATATTTTCTTAATTATTTTATGGAATAGGTTATATAAAGACTTTACAAAACTCACTGAATAAGAACATGAAGCTTTTTTTGTTGGAATTAAATGAGATTAACTTTGAGGCTATTAGACACTATATACGTAGTGGTATTTCTTTGCCGGGATTTGAACGAATCATTAAAGAAGGTTTGTTAACTACAAAGGCTGAAGAAAAATATGAGGAATTAGAGCCATGGATTCAGTGGCCTTCAGTTCATACCGGTAAAACAGCAAACGAACATAAAGTTTTTCGATTAGGTGATTTTGTGAATTCGGAGGAGCAACAGCTTTTTGAAAAAATAGAAAAATCTGGGTATAGGGTAGGAGCAGTTAGCCCTATGAATGCAAGTAACCAATTAATGAGTCCTGCATATTTTATACCTGACCCTTGGACAAAAACATTAGCGGATAATAGTTTTTTTAGTAAAGCAGTAGCATCTGCTGTATCACAGGCAGTAAATGATAATTCTCAATCTAAATTAACTGCTCTAAGTATCATAAAGCTTTGCATTTCATTTGTGTTTTTGGTTGATCCAAAGCGTTTTTTTTCAATGATTTATTATGCGGTTAATTCAAGGGGAAAATCATGGAGAAAAGCATTATTTTTAGACATGCTTTTATATGAGTTTCATAAGACTTTATTTCGTCGAAAAAACCCTGAGTTTACGACATTGTTTTTGAATGCGGGAGCACATATACAACATCATTACTTTTTTAATTCATCATTTGTAAAAAGCGAATTAAAAAACCCAGAATGGTACGTTGATGAATCGGATGACCCTTTTCTGGAGATGCTTTTTGTTTATGATTCAATGTTACAGGATATACGTAAAATTCCTGATACTGAAATTATAGTGGCGACTGGGTTATCCCAAAAACCATATGAAAAGCTCAAGTTTTACTATCGTTTGAAAAATCATGAAGAATTTTTAAATGATATTGGGGTATCTTTTTCTAAAGTTATCCCTAGAATGTCAAGAGACTTTTTGATTATTTTTGATACAGATTACGAATGCTCAATAGCTCAGGAGAAGCTAAGCAATGTATTTGTAGACAAAAATACTCGACTATTTGGGGAAATAGATAATAGGGGTAAAGAACTTTTTGTCGTACTTACATATCCGCATGAGATAAAGAGTGGGATCACCTTTAATATTAATGAAAAAGTTTCATTATTGTCAGATCATGTTGCTTTTGTTGCTATTAAAAATGGAGAACATCAGAGTAAAGGGTTCGCGTTTTTTTCTCAGGGAGTTGCAAAACATGCGCCAGAAGATGGTAGTCATGTGTCGAAAATACATAATACGATTTTAAGTTATTTTGGAATATCTAGCTGATTCTATTGGGTTATAAAGAGTCAGAATATGGGTTTATTCATATATTCAAAAAAAAACATATTGAAAATATCTATTGTTCTTCTCATCCGATAAGATTACCTGCAATTAAAAATCACACATTAAATTAAGTTTTAGTGAAAACTCTATGAAGTGTTGAGGGTACTTCTTTGAAAAATAAAAAAGCACTTATTACCGGAATTACTGGTCAAGATGGCGCCCATCTGGCGGAATTGTTATTGAGCAAAGGCTATGAAGTTCATGGTTTAAAGCGCAGAGCTTCTTCCTTTAATACAGATAGAATAGATCACTTATATGAGGATCCCCATGAAGTGAATGTGCGTATGATTTTACATTATGGAGATCTTACGGATTCGACTAACTTAATCAGACTTATTCAGGACATAAAACCAGAGGAAATTTATAATTTAGCAGCACAGAGCCATGTTGCAGTTTCTTTTGAGATGCCAGAGTACACGGCTAACTCAGATGCGTTAGGAACACTTCGTATACTTGAAGCAATTAGGATATTAAAACTTCAGGGGGAAACAAGATTTTATCAGGCTTCTACTTCTGAAATGTTTGGTAACGCTAATGAAAGTCCTCAGAATGAAGCTACCCCCTTCCACCCAAGATCACCCTATGCGGCAGCTAAGGTATATGCTTATTGGGTAACGGTTAATTATCGAGAAGCCTATGGTCTCTACGCTTGTAACGGGATACTTTTCAATCATGAATCTGCAGTCCGGGGAGAAACATTCGTAACGCGGAAAATAACTCGAGGCTTAGCACGGATAAAAGAAGGTCTTCAGAATTGTCTCTATCTTGGGAATCTTGATGCTTGTCGTGATTGGGGACATGCACGAGATTACGTTGAAGCGCAATGGCTAATGTTGCAACAAGACGAGCCCGAGGATTTTGTAATTTCTACTGGCATGCAACATTCAGTTAGAGAGTTTATTGAGATAGCGGGTAAACACCTTGGGATGCGTATTAAATGGACTGGAAAGGACAAGGAAGAAGTTGGTACTGACTCCGTTAGCAATAATGTGGTTATAAGAATTGATCCTCGCTATTTTCGTCCGACAGAAGTAAATGCTTTGCTGGGGGAATCAGCAAAAGCTCAAAGTAAGTTAGGGTGGTCGCCTAAGATAAGTTTCAAAGAACTTGTTGAGGAAATGGTAGAGGCAGATTTAATGTTGGCTAAAAGGGATGCATTAATCAAAAAAGAGGGTTTTAAGGTATATCAGCATAATGAATGAGGACTCGAGAATTTATATTGCAGGGCACCGTGGCCTTGTAGGGTCATCAATTGAGCTTAAGCTTCGATCAAGGGGGTTTTCTAACATTATTGTTCGTACTCGTTCACGGCTTGATCTTGTGAACCAGGACGCGGTGAATCAGTTTTTTTCTGAACAATCTATAGACTTTGTAATTATTGCAGCTGCAATGGTCGGTGGTGTCTATGCTAATAATTTGCGGCCAGCAGAATTTATTAGAAATAATTTGCAGATTCAGACTAATATTATTGATGCTGCCTACCGATCCGGGGTCGATAAGCTATTATTTTTAGGGTCAAGTTGTATTTATCCGCGTTTAGCATCGCAACCAATAAAAGAAGATAGTCTGTTATCTGGGCCTTTGGAGGAAACAAATAAAGCATATGCAATAGCAAAGATTGCGGGTATAGAAATGTGCCAAGCTTACAGAAAACAGTATGGATTTAATGCAATTTGTGCGATGCCAACTAACTTGTATGGGCCAGGGGATAATTTTCATATACAAGATTCTCATGTTGTCCCTGCTCTCATCAGAAAAATACATGAAGCAAAAGTTTCTGGAGATAAAAATGTGGTGATATGGGGTTCTGGTAACCCAAGACGTGAATTTCTTTATGTTGATGATCTTTCAGATGCATGCCTTTTTTTATTTGAAAACTATGATGGTGAAAGCCCTATAAATATTGGTTGTGGTGAAGATATAACAATAAAAGAATTAGCTAAGCTTATCTGTTTTATTGTTGGTTATTCAGGCCAGCTAACTTTTGATACTTCTAAACCAGATGGTACACCTAGAAAACTGCTTGATGTATCTAGACTGGAAAAGCTGGGCTGGCGAGCTAATACTTCTTTTAGGGATGGAATTAAAAATACATATGAGTGGTTTTTGGATAACCTTGACTCTTACCGCTCTTAGATCTGCATTTTCCTATGCGTGATATGGTTGAAAAGAGTGGGGTTAAATTAGTTTGCTCTTTTGTATGAGAGGCATGTTTATTACTTTGGAATTCTATTTTTGTTTTGGTTTTAAGAAAATATGAACGTAACAATATTTGGGGCTGGTTATGTTGGGTTAGTTACCGGTGCATGTCTTGCAGAAACAGGACATGATGTTCTTTGTGTAGATATTGATAGACAAAAGATTGATAGTCTAAAAAAGGGGAAAGTACCTATTTTTGAGCCTGGTCTTGAGAGAATTCTAAAAAAGACCAGTGAAGCAGGAAAATTAAGTTTTACGGTAGATATTGAAGCTGGAGTTCGTCATGGGTTATTGCTTTTTATTGCTGTAGGTACACCTCAAGATGAAGATGGGTCGGCAGACCTTCAATATGTTCTCACGGTTTCTCGGTCAATAGCTAATCATCTTGATGATTATCGTTTGGTCGTAAATAAGTCTACGGTTCCAGTTGGTACTGCAGACAAAGTGCAAACAGAGATTAAAAATATTTTAGATGATAGAGGAGTTGAAATAGAGTTTGATGTTGCTTCTAACCCAGAGTTTTTAAAAGAAGGTGCGGCAATTGAGGATTTCATAAAACCAGATAGGATAATTATTGGTTCTGATAGTAGTCGCGCCTTTGATTTGTTACGTTCCTTGTATGAACCTTTTAACAGAAATCACGAGAAAATAATAACAATGGATGCCCGTTCAGCAGAACTATCAAAATATGCGGCTAATTCAATGTTAGCCACAAAAATAAGTTTTATGAATGAATTAGCAAATATTTCTGATTGCATTGGTGCTGATATTGAGAAAGTACGATTAGGTATAGGTTCTGATCCTAGGATTGGATACAGCTTTATCTATCCTGGTTGTGGATATGGTGGTTCATGTTTTCCGAAAGACGTTAGAGCCCTGTCACACTCTGCTAAGGCTAGTGGATATAATGCTCAAATTTTAGACGCTGTAGACCAAACAAATAATAGACAAAAAGAAATTCTTTTCCACAAAATCAAAAAATATTTTAAAAATGATCTTCAAGGTAAAGTAATTGGTGTTTGGGGTTTAGCATTTAAACCAAATACTGATGACATGCGAGAAGCTTCTAGTTTGTCCTTAGTAAATGCTTTAATGGCTGCGGGCTGTCAAATACTAGCCTATGACCCGGTAGCTATGAATGAAGCAAAACGGATATTTGGTTTGCGGGATAACATAGACTTTCTTAGCAGCTCCAAAGAAGCTACACGAGGAGCAGATGCTCTTGTAATTGTTACAGAGTGGAAGGAATTTCGAAGCCCTGACTTTGATCAATTAAAGTTAGACTTGAAAAATCCAGTGATTTTTGATGGGCGTAATATCTATGATCCTGAGAAGATAAAAAATATGGGATTCAAATATTTTGCGATTGGTAGAGGTGAATCTATTAGCATTGATTACAGTAAGTCCTCTGTTATTTAGGTTATTGAATGATTATTCCCATTATTTTGTCTGGAGGTTCAGGAACAAGGCTCTGGCCATCATCGAGTTTTCAACGACCCAAGCAGTTTTTGCCACTTACCTCTAAATATAGTTTATTGCAGGAAACTGTGAGTCGTCTTAGTAATCTAGATGTTGCGTGTAATAGCCCTATAATTGTTTGTAATGAGACTCATAAGGCAAGTATTGAAAAGCAGTTAATGCAAATAAAGTCTGAGGCTGAAACATTAATTTGTGAACCTGAAGGACGTAACACTGCACCAGCTGTTGCCGCCGCCGCCTTGCTAGTTGCAGAGCGTTATTCAGATGAAAACCCATATCTTTTGGTATTGCCTGCTGATCAAATGGTAAGGGGTAAGCGGCAGTTTTCTGAGGCAGTTGCTATTGCCATCAGTGCGGCTAAGACAGAGAGCTTAGTGACCTTGGGCGTGCAACCTGATAAGCCTGAAACAGGCTATGGGTATATTAAGCGAGGTGCCTTAGAAGGGAATTACTATGTGGTGGATGAGTTTATCGAAAAGCCAGACATAAAACGTGCTGTGAGCTTTCTAGAAAGCGGTGAGTATTATTGGAATAGTGGGATTTTTCTGTTTTCTGCTGAAACTTATTTGACCGAGTTAGAAAAGTTTTCGCCTGAAATTTTTAAAAATATCAATGAATCTTTTGATAAGGCAAAGATCTATCCAAATGAAGTGCGGCTTCATGAAGAAGCTTTTCTTTCATGCCCCAGTGACTCAATTGACTATGCTGTTATGGAACATACAGATAAAGCTGTAGTTGTTCCATTAGATGCTGGTTGGAGTGATGTTGGTTCCGGGGCAAGCCTATATGAAGAGAGCAAACACGATAAAAATGGAAATAGTATTTCAGGCGATATTTACACATTAGATTGCCATGATAGTTACCTAAGAGCTGATACAAGACCTTTAGCAGGAATAGGGCTAAAAGATTTAATTGTGGTTGATTCAACAGATGGATTATTAGTGGCTAGTCGTTTGCAGGATCAAGAAGTCTCTAAGGCAGCAGCCTACTTTAGTGATGCTAGGAAGTTAAAAACATCGTTGTTGAGTATGTTTGAAGTTTCTTCAGAACACCGGTTGTATAGTTTGACTATCAAAACTGGCGACTCAATAAACCTTGAAAGCTATAATGTTATTTCTGAAGATTGTTATTTTTTGGTTGTAATTGAGGGCGAGGCACAGTTAGATTTTAATCAGGAGTCTAAGATAATTGCTACGGGTGAAACATTTCAAATTGGTCCTGATGTCACAGTAGATATCATCGCGAACATTAGTGCTAAAGACTTAATACTGCTATTTATTGTTAAGAAATAAGGAGCCATAAGAGAAAGGTAAATGCCTAATCGGTTGACACCTTGGAATAGCCTAAAGTACGCTGCCCAGCGAATTTGACTTTGGGGCCATAGCTCAGCTGGGAGAGCGCTACAATGGCATTGTAGAGGTCGGCGGTTCGATCCCGCCTGGCTCCACCAACCCAGTGTCTGATGGAAGTTTGACGGTAGCCGCGTTGGCGTCCGATTGAATTCACTACTTTGTCCCGAACAGATACGAGTTCCCAGTGGATGAATAAGGGGCAGCCGTTCGTCTGATGGCGGAAGCCTGTATCATTGTGTAAGAACCAAGTTCACATGGTTGGTTAGAAAATGGCGAAAATTATATATGTTGATATGGATAACGTTCTTGTTGATTTCAAAAGTGGAATAGCTCGAATTTCGGAACAGCAGCGAATTGAATTCGAGGGTCATTACGATGATGTGCCCGGTATTTTTGCGTTAATGGAGCCGGTTGAGGGAGCAGTTGAGAGTTTCAATAAGCTATCTGAGGTTTACGACACTTACGTTTTATCCACTGCTCCGTGGGACAATCCGTCCGCGTGGAGTGATAAACGTTTGTGGGTGGAAAAATATATGTCTGGTAACGCCTACAAAAGATTAATTCTATCTCACCACAAGAATCTTAATATTGGCGATTATTTGATAGATGACCGTCTTCATAATGGAGCCGGACAATTCGGGGGAGAGCATATTCATTTCGGTACAGGAAGATTTAAGGACTGGGACGCGGTAGTAAGTTATTTGCTTTAGTTACTAGCCCGGAGTGTTTAGTCGTTATTTTTTGCAACCCGGGAATTTCCAACACCACTACCGTTGGATCCGTGAATTTGTGCCGTCATTGTTGTCGAGAGCTATTTCCATATTTCAGAGGCACTAAATTGCACGAGAAATTTTATATATCAAGCGCGTGTCATTTGTATGCCGCGGGTAATTACTGCAGCTAAAACAAGGGCTCCGCCTATAAGAGTCATCGGGGTCGGTTCCTCGTTTACGATTAACCACACTAAAAGAGGACCAAGAATGAACTCGACTTGGACCAGTAAACTCACTTCAGCTCCAAGTACATAGCGTGAGCCGAATGTAAATAGTGCATAGACAATCGGAGATAGAATGGCCCCCCAAAGCAGGATAAAAATAAAATCCGACAAGGGAATCACCAAATTCCCTCCGGCCATCGCAGCACCGATACCAAAAGAAACAACCCAGCTGAAAAGTACTACTGGGAGCATGTTTGCGGTCCGTCCAAATCTGAGTACAACAACAAACGCAGAGAAAAACAGCATTGAGCCAAGTGCCATTATGTTGCCAAAACCGTTGCCTTGAGATATTCCGTCACTAACCATCACGGCGATACCGGCAGTTGCTATAAACATGGCGGCCCACGTCCCCCGATGAACGGTTTCTTTAAGACAGAGCCAGGCAAGTATCGCAGTTGCGAAAGGAGCTGCACTTTGAATAAATAATGTGTTGGCAATTGTCGTATTTTGTATCGCGTGAATGTAACAAAGCGAAGCGGCGGTTTGAAAAAATCCTCCCATTAGTAACCATGGGCTTATTTTGACTAAGGCCTCACCGATACGGCCACGTTCCTGCAGGGCGAAAATCAATGCAAGACCGAACGTTACCCCAAGACCGCGAACAGCAATAATTTGCCACTCATCTGCTGCTTGGACTTGACGGATCAGTACCCCAACCCCACTGTTAAGAATGGCGCTTGTTACCACTGCGACCACCGCGATTCTATAGCGTTGATTTGTGGTCATGATGTCTCTCAATGTCCGATAAAATATTTTTTCTCAAGAAAATCGTAGCAACCTCAGATTCGTGAGTTAATCAATGGTCTATGGTGGAGAACGTGCGTTCCATGGAATTTTTAAGTGGCATAGTGCGAGAGAGAGCAGGGTGCTCTAATTCCCAAAGCTGAGAGGTTTTGAGTTCACAGTTGTAAAATCCCGTTTTCCCAAGTTTGAGTTATCAGCCCGGTGGCATCGAGTGTTTTTCCAGTCCATCGTTTGCCGTTCTTAAACCATCCAACAAATTTGCTTCCATTGTTCCAGATGTAGGTGCCGAGTCCGTGTCGTTTCCCTTTAAGAAAAGTGCCGATGAATTTATCTCCATTGCTGAAGATTATTGTTCCTTGCCCCTCTTTTTTATCGTTGTCGAAGTCACCTGTATATGTGTCGCCCGTCTTGTAATTGTATGAGCCCAGCCCGTGCCTTTTGTCGTTTCGAAAGTCACCTATGTACTGATCGCCAGCTGATGGGGCTGATGGTCCATAGGTGAAAGTACCGTGGCCGTGCTTCATGTTGTTGCGCCATTCACCGATGTATTTGTTTCCGCTTCCATAGGTATAGCCCCCAAAACACTCGTGTCGGATATCGGATGTGTCTTTCGAGCAACTGGGTAATCCACAGGCACTACTAGCAAAGCCAAGCACCGACAGGAAGAAAAGTGCCTGAAAGACCCTTGTTTCTTTAATAGTGAGATTAGTCAATGCCGCTATGTGAATTCCATGTTCAGCTAAAGTGAGGATCGATAGTTCCTCACAGTATATTTGTAATTTTCATTTCTCGTTAAAGGTTGGAGTGACCTAAAATGCTTTCTGTCAGAGTAGTGGAACGACTTGTTCGACGAATCTGGTCATCTGTTCCTGTGCGGCGTCCACTGTTTCTAAACCGTGACGTTGGAAATCCAGTACAAAATGTTCTACGCCGGCATCCAGATATTGTCTTATTTTGGTTGCGCATTGGGCGGGAGAGCCTGCAAAAGAAATATCTGCAGGGGATACATCGAATTCTTGATTCATCAATCCCTCAAACCAGTTCGTGATGTCTATATCGCTCATTGCATCGTCAGTAATTTTCGAGTAAAACCAGCCACCAAGTTTTGGTGGTATTCGATCCCATTTTTTTGACTCAGAACGTAGTTTTGGTAGATAGACCTCCTTTACCTCATATAACGTTGGCCAGGGTGGATCAATAACTTCCGCATAGCGGGCAGCTCGGGGAATAGATGGTTCACGCCCTGCCAGCCAAATAGGAATATGAGGCGTTTGTATGGGTTTTGGGTCAACTGTTACTTCACGGAATTCGAAAAATTCCCCTTGATGAGTTACCAAATCTTCGGTCCACAGCCGAGTAATCGCATTTAATTGCTCGTCTGCAATTCGACCACGGTGTCGCTGATGTAAGCCGACTGTTTGAAATGCCTCTTCACCAAAGCCCAAACACGCCCCCATAATTGTGCGTCCGTTCGAAAGAACATCTAAGCTTGAAAAATACTTTGCCCAGCCGAAGGGGGGAAGCTGGAACAACGGTACGCCGTCGACTGCTACTCGTATACGGTTTGTATGAGTCACCAGTATGGGTAATACCGATAGTGCATCGAGTACATAATGGTTACCGAATCGAGCAAATCCACCACCAGAACGGGCATGCAGTGTATTTATTAGTGGGGTGTTTACGGAATAGAAACCTAACGTTTCTGCATGCTTGGTTTGACTGATGAGTTCCTCTAATGTCGGTGGTTTTTTCCCCCAGGGGAAAATAGGGACACTGAAATGTTTCATCAGTTGTTCTAATTGTTGATTCATAAGTGCTCCGACCCTTTTCGGGATATGATACCAAGTCTTAGTTCTCGTAATCCCGGACTATCAAACCACGCCAAGTCTTGTTGTTGCCAATACGTATCGTGCGAAAGCTGAAATCTTTCATTACTTTTAGACATGTTATTAGTGGCCAATATAAACGCACAGGGACATACACCAAATACATCTAGTCTTTTGTCTATCCAGTCCCCTTTTTGAGTTGGAGTAATCAATGCCAACGGTGAATTTGGAAACATTAATAACGGGCTTTGGAGTTTTTCACTAACCACTTCGCGTGGAGCGGCTAAGTTGTAGGTGCTAGTGAAAGCTGATACAGCAAAATCAGGATTTTTAACGGCGATAACGACGATTGCTACCCCAGTAATTTCGCTGCCGCTTACACTGACAGATGGAGTTGCTCGATAGCTTCTTGGTGTTTGGTCGGCTATCAGAAATGGGTGAAAGGTACCTGGGTCAGCTTTCCCCAGCACTGCAAGATACCATTCTACTAGTGTTCCATCAGGTCGTTTACGACTTATGTATTTAGGTTTGCTTGTTGGAAGTTGCTTTGAAAGAAAATAGTCCACGTCTGAATTTATGTCACCAGACCTAATTGCCCATGCACAAGGTCCTCCGTTGGCGTCAATGTATGCCCCCCAAGATGGTGACTTCTCGCCTTCACGCAGCGTCGAAATAAGCTCAATGTACGACCCGTCATCGAAACACAGGAGTGACATGTGACTAATACCGTTAGAATGTGAACCCCCATAGTCTGGTGCTAAACCTATTGCAGTAAAGGAATCTACTAGATCAGCGAGCCGACGGCTTGCCAAAGTGATGTGATCAATTTTAAGTTGCATAGATGGTGAGCTGGTTTTGGAGGAGAGTCTAAGCTGCTTGACTGAGAAGCCTTTGTTTAGGATAAGTTGCTAGAATGGTTCTGATTTCCAAAAAGCATTGGTTTTTTTAAGCTCTTTTATGGCAGATGTTCCACAAAATCATTGATCAGAAATAATTCTAAAGAAGTTT
>PBDA01000009.1 GCA_002718345.1 Rhodospirillaceae bacterium | reverse complement strand
ACCTAAAAATAATGCCCAAGCATTGCGAATGGAACGAAGCATTTGACCTTCTAAACAGAGCTATAGGTATTGGGGCGCCTATATACACGAGAAATGACTCAAGACTCAAGAGAAAGATCTACGTTCGAAAACAATTTCATGTTGGTGGCTGCCATAATACAGGTGTTTGAGTGTTATGATTGTCATTGAGTTCCGTCAAAAAGGAGCAATGCAATGCCTGCTCAGTCGAGTGACTTGGAAGATCTGTTTGGTAGACTTCGGACGGTTGTTGATGACCGTTTCACTACGAGTGCCGCGGTCAGGGAACACCATGGCCGTGACCAATCGTATCATCCAGCGAAATCACCAGATGCCGTTGCTTTTCCTCGCAATACAGAAGAAGTCTCGACGATTGTACAATTGTGCTCTGACGTTAGTATGCCAGTGATTGCATTTGGCGCTGGAACGTCCCTTGAAGGACATGTGGCTGCACTTCATGGTGGTGTGTGTATTGACCTGTCTGAAATGAAAGAGATCCTTTCAGTCAATTCGGCTGATTTAGACTGTCGAGTGGAAGCGGGTGTCACTAGGAAACAGTTAAATTATGAGGTTAAAGATAAAGGACTTTTTTTTCCTATTGACCCCGGAGCTGATGCGTCGATTGGTGGAATGAGTGCGACTCGTGCTTCTGGAACTAATGCGGTCCTCTACGGAACAATGCGAGACAATGTGTTGGGTTTAACAGTAGTACTGTCTGATGGGCGCATAATAAGGACAGGTGGTCGTTCGAGAAAGTCAGCAGCGGGCTACGATTTGACCAGATTATTTATCGGCTCGGAAGGAACACTTGGAATTATTACAGAGGTTCAGGTGAGGCTTTATGGTATTCCAGAAGCAATGTCATCGGCGGTTTGCCCATTTAAAACTCTAGATGACGCAGTTAATGCGGTGATCCTCATTATCCAGCTTGGAATACCGATCGCCAGAGTTGAGTTGCTTGACGAGGTGATGATGGATGCTGTTAATAGGTATTCTGATCTGGAGCACCCGATTCGACCTACACTGTTTTTCGAGTTCCATGGTTCGAAACAGACTGTTCGGGAACAAGCTGAGAGTGTGGGCGAGATTGTGAAGGAATATGGAGGGGGTGATTTTGCGTGGGCGACAAAGGCGGAGCAACGAAATCAACTTTGGCAAGCGCGCCACGATGCATATTATGCGGCTCTGGCGCTACGCCCTGGCTGTGAAGGATGGCCTACGGATATATGCGTGCCAATTTCGCGTCTTGCTGAGTCGATTCTTGAGACTAAAGCCGACATTAAGAGATACGGTTTGCTCGCGCCTATCGTAGGGCATGTCGGTGACGGAAATTACCATCTGTCGATACTAGTGAATCCGGATGATGAATCAGAGATGGAGGCAGCAAAATCTCTTAATGACAGAATGATTGCCCGTGCAATAGAAATGGGTGGTACTTGTACCGGAGAACACGGCATAGGCTACGGTAAAATTGAGAGCCTACGTTCTGAGTCGGGTGACAGCGTGGATGTGATGAGGCAAATTAAGCGAACGCTCGACCCGAGAAATATAATGAATCCCGGCAAAATATTTTAAGCCGCTGATACAAATCGGAACTAAATAATGAAAATACAAGAGAGAGTTTCGGCTGTACTTAAAGCGGAGGCAAGAGCGATTGAGAACGTAATTGTGGGGCCTGCGTTTGAAGATGCAATAAAAATTTTATATCACTGTACGGGGCATGTTTTGACTACTGGCATGGGGAAAGCGGGCTATGTTGCAAAAAAATTTGCAGCAACGTTATGCTCTACGGGCACTCCTGCGGTATATGTACACCCTGGAGAGGCCGCTCATGGGGATCTCGGGGTTATCCTTGGCAATGCGTCTATTGTCGCTTTTTCGACCAGTGGTAAAACTCGCGAGGTTCTGGAAATGCTAGCGTTAGGGAGGAATCTAGGATTAGGTCAAGTAATTGGGATAACTTCTCATCCCGATTCAGCGTTGAGAGAGTTAAGTGACGTTGTGGTAGATATGGGTCAAATAGAAGAGCCATGCCCTATAGGCATGACGCCTTCGGCCAGCATCGCGACGATGTTGGCAATCAGTGATGGTCTAGCCCTAGCCCTCCTCGAGATCCGAGGATTTAGTAAAGAAGATTTCGGAATGAGGCACCATGGTGGATATTTGGGATACCGTGCTCGAGGAGAAACTAGCTGATTAGCTAGAGTCACATTGGAAGTGGTCGTAAAATTATGAGTAAGTCAGATCATTGCACAGTATTATTGTTCGACTTGGGCGGTGTTATCATCGATATAGATTTTCGGCGTGTTTTTGAAAGTTGGGCAGGCAATAGCGGCGTAAGCTTAGAATATATAGCGTCTCGATTTACGTTTGATGAAGCGTATGCGTCCCATGAACGGGGTCAGATTACGGCATCCGAATATTTTTGCCACCTTCGAGAGACGCTGGACGTTTCGCTTAGCGATGAGAAATGGCTGTCCGGTTGGAATGACTTGTTTGGTGGAGTGATTGGAGATATTGAGTCCATATTGTTAAAAGCGAGAAAAGGCTGGGCTTTATACGCTTTTAGCAACACGAATTTAGCACACCAGAAGATATGGAAGTTACGGTTTTCGAGAATTCTAGATTATTTTAACGAGATATATACGTCACCTTCTTTAGGGTGTCGAAAACCAGAACATGAAGCTTATCGTAGAGTATGTCAACTAATGGATGTACCTCACCATGAAGTGATGTTCTTTGACGATTCACTGAAAAATGTGTTGGCTGCGCAAGAATGCGGCATTAACGCGGTGTGTGTCAGAAAGGGTGGGGATATTTGGGACTCTTTGTGGGGCACAGTTTAAAGATTTGGTGGTTTCAATTCTAAGAAGTTTTATATGCCTGCAGGAGAGGCCGTGTAGTGTTAAGGTGCTTTTATTAAACCTAAGATATAAATTGAATATATAGAAAATGATGGCTAAAACCGTCGATATGTTTCGGAGTCCTTCTTTGTTAGAACGTCTGGAACGTGATGCGAACGAGAGTGTTGGTTTGCCGAATGACATTGGAGCGCTTGTTCGTGTTTTGGCGGCGTCCAAGGTCGGAGCAATTGCCATGCAGCTTGGTATAGGTAATTCTGAAGTCGCAGCATGGTTATTAGATGGCATGGATATTACCAGTCGATTAATAATGCTAATTGGCCCGGAAGTTATGCCGGCGCAGGTCGGCATTGATCAAAATGAGGACATACGTGTTGCAATCCATTGCCAAACCGCGATGGAATTTATGGAGGACATCAAAGCTCACCGGTTTCATTTGATCGTGTATGACACCTTGCCGAGTTCCAATGAGGAGCTAGCGACAGCAATTGGATTGCTTGATGAAGGCGGAATTGTGATTTTATTGAATTCTGGTCCCGAAATCAGATGGACTGATGTTTTAACTTGGTTGTCGAGTGACCGGCGAATGCATAGTGCCAATGTGATGAATATGGGGAAAGTTATATTTTCTGTCAGAAGACCTCACCAGATGAAAACCATCAGACGCGGTGCCCGGCGGGCTAGAATAAAACGAGCTCAGCAGCAATAGCTCTGCTCGGGGGACACACCAACCGAGAACGGATATTTTGTTTTGGTTCTATAAGAAAACTAGGGCGGTGTTACCGGTGCTTTTTGTGGGGACCAGGCTTGGGTTATCAACGCTGTGATAATGATTCCTCCTCCTATGATTGCTCGACCTGACGGTATTTCTCCCACACCTAGCCAAGACCAGATTGGTGCAAGCACAGGTTCACTTAGTGAGAAAAGGGTAAGCTCGGCGGCAGGGACAGTTCGAGATGCTATTGCGAAAAGAACGCTGCCGATCCCCAGCTGGAAGATCCCTAAGAAGATGCAAAAACAGATGGTGCGGGCACTGGCTTGCAAACCAGTGCCCGTCCCTGTCGCAGCGATGGCGGAAACAGCAGCGGAGAAAATCCCTGCAACGAGTACGGCAGGTGTCATGTCGCTATCACTGCGCCTTCGGAGGGTCACCGCGTAAGCCCCAAAAAATCCCACCCCGACTAAGGCAATCAGATTGCCGTATAGCGTTGAGGCACCTTCTTGGTCACCTACCATCAACACGATGCCGATGAATGCCATACAGATCGCCACCCAACTTTTGGTTGTTACACGTTCAGTCAGAGCAAATCGTCCGAGGAGCGCAGCAAACAGTGGACCGGAGGCCATAAGTATCGTGGCATTGGCTACAGAAGTGTGTTTGAGAGCCACTATATTACATAGCATTGAACATCCGACAAAAATACCGGCGATAACCCCAACTATCCCGGCTGTCCTAATTACCCTAAGTACTTGCTGGCGGTACCGTATAACCAGAATGACAATCACGAACAACGCTAATGTAGACGACCGGCAGAAATTAATTTGCCACGGAGTAGTCGTTTCATCCATAAGGCGGACTGTTATACCTGACAGACTCCAGAATACAGGACTGGCTAATGCCAAAAATCGTCCCTTCTCGATAGGTGTCATTCTGGCATTTCGTCCTTAGAGCCTTGGTCGGCGGTTTGGGCAATCTAGCCAAGGCCTTTCGGCTTCGAGAGCTACTGCAGCCCTAAAGACCGATATATCGTCATAAGTATTTCCGACTAGTTGAATTCCGGTTGGGATCCCGTCTTTTGACAAACCACTCGGGACCGATAATACGGGGCAACGACTTAAGATATTGAAAGGATAGGTCATTACCCAGCCTAACATAGGGTCCACGTCGCGGCCGTTAACTGTAATTTTGTCACTGCTAGGGTCATGTTCCGCACGGACAGCTGGTACAGCTGTGGTCGGGCATACAAAAAGATTGTGTTTTTCCAACATGGGCCCAAAAGTTTGGTACATCTCGCCTGCTATGGTGAGAGCGGTCATGAAGTCGTCGGCATGTGCTCTGCGACTTTGCGAAGCAAATGCGCGTGCATAATTACTCATGTCAAATCGGTGACGCGTATAGTGTTCAGAAATGTATGCCCCGAAAATGTGTGTAAGGTGGGCCATTGCTCCAGCGAGTACCTTGTTTGACCAGCCGACTTCAACTTCTACAACTTCGGCGCCGAGAGTCCGAAATACTTCCATACAGCTCAAGAGATTTGCACGGACGTCATCGTCTACTTCTACATAGCTAAGGTCCACGCTATATGCAATTCTCCAACCCTTTATTGGCTTGAATTTCTCAGGAATTCGGAGTTTCGGCTTCAGACTGGCAATATCTTTCGCGGATGGCCCAGCTATTACGTTCTCTAAAAGTGCGCAATCCCGCACAGTACGTGCCATTGGTCCATCATGGCAATAAGTATCTAAATTAAACGGTGGGTCCTGCGGTACCCTGCCATACGGTGGTTTGAAACCAACAATGCCGCTGCAGCTCGCTGGGATACGAATGGACCCGCCAATGTCTGAGCCGTTGGCGAGTATGGTGGTACCAGCAGCTAATTGGGCTGTTGCTCCACCAGAGGATCCCCCAGGGGTGAAGTCAGGTTTCCACGGATTGCGAGTCACGCCGTGGAGGAGTGAATGGCAGACGGCAGCGCATGAGAATTCAGGAGCCGTGGAACGACCGTGAATGATGGCACCAGCTCTTTGAATGCGCTGTACTATCGGAGCAGAGACTGTGTCAAACCGGTCTCTGAAGAGTAGAGATCCATGCGTCGTTCGCTCTCCTTTAATCGCGGTTTCGTCCTTGATTACGATCGGTATACCTTCGAGTGCTCTGGTATTTCCCCGGCGGTAACGGGCCTCGGCAAGCTTGGCCTTTTCTATTGCACGATCGAAATATTGGTCAGCGAATGCATTGATAGTTGGGTTGACGCGTTCCGACCTGTTAATTATGGCCTGCATGAGGTCCACAGGTGATAACTCTCTGGTTTTAAATCTCTGAATGAGGTCAATTGCACTCGTATAACACAAATCTTCATCAGACATTCTCGTCTCCAGTTGATTGAGCGGTTGGCTTGTTGGAGTCTAAGCGTGGGTGGCTAGCCACTCAATCATTGATATGATATTCCTCCTTACATTGGCAGTAGATCAAATCACATGGTATAGGTGGAAATCCAAATTCATCTCGGGAGTCTTTAACATGACTGGTAACACAGGCCTGCGGGCTCGTAACCCTGGTGGTAATTCGACGGTTCTTCAAGATTGGGGTAGTAATTGTGAATACGGCACACTGAGAGATGTTCTGTTAGGCCCAGCGGCGACCTTTCACTGGATGGAAGATAACGCGCAGTGGAGTTCTGTTGTCCGGGAAACCTTGCGTAGAGGCGGAAAATTCGATCAGCAAGTTGCCATGCGTCAACATCGCGAAGTGGTTGAAGCGTACGAGGATGCTGGGGTGGTGGTTCACACTATTGGCGAAAATGCCATGACCCCTTATCAGGTTTACGCAAGGGATTCGAGTTTTATGACGCCGTATGGGGCTGTCATCTGCCAACTGGCAAATCCCAGAAGAAGGGGTGAGTACGCCGCCTGCATACGTTTCTACATGGACAATGACATTCCTATCTACGAACTAGTGTCAGCTGGAAATTTTGAAGGTGGTGATTTCAATATGATTCGCCCGGGGGTTGTTCTCATTGGTTATACAGGTCTTCGTACCGACGAAAGATCAGCCAGGCAAGTGGGTGGTTGGTTTGCCAATGAAGGTTGGGAGATCAAATATGCGCCCATTGACGAATTCTATGTCCATATAGACCTAATGGTTTGCATGCTTAGCGAAAAAGCAGCAGCAGTGTGCTTGGACACCACTCCGGATGATGTCGTTGAGTGGCTGAAAAGAAAGGGAATAGAGATTGTCCCGGTAAGTTTCAAAGATACGATGGCACTTGGTTGTAACGTCGTCTCGTTGGGGGATGATAGGATTCTGTCAACTGCCGAGAGTAAGGGCCTAAACGCCAAACAGAAGGCCTTGGGTTTCAAGGTCTATGATCCAGACATTAGTATGTTTACGGCGGCGGGAGGTGGCATTCACTGTATGGCTCAGCCGCTTCGCCGTGACCGAGTTCAGTAGCGCGGTACTGTTGGGTCAACCTGTTGTGACCAGGCATCAATGCCACCTGCGAGATTATGGACATTGGTGTAACCGCGAAGTCGGAAATGCTCGGCCGCTCCTTGGCTTCGTGGGCCGCTGTGACAATAGAAAATAAGCTTTGTATCTTTTGGTACACTTTCGATTGTCTGCATGGCGGCTTCGTTTAGTACAATGGCGCCAACTATCTTGGATTTTTCGCGCTCCTGTTCGTCACGGACGTCAAAAAGATAGTATTGTTCTCCGCTGTCCATAGTGGCCTTCAACTCACTTGGAGTTATTTGGTAGACGGGAGGGGGAGCATTCGGGTTATTAATGTTGAAACCCGTTCCTTGTAGTGTCTCAGTAAGTTCAATTTTCAAACCATTAGCTCGCTGAGCAGAATCTAGATCCATTAAAATCTCGACGCCATTGGCGGTTGCCACAATTTCGTGCCCTGCGCTGCGTGATAGATTAAATTGGTGGTCCCAACTGGCATCAATACTTAGATGAACCGCCATTTCTGGCTGTTCCCGGGTCGCTTCTTTAATCATTTCTGCAGCTTCATCGCTGAGGTGAATTATAGGAGAAATTCGCTCAGGTACCTCAACACCCAATGCTCTGTGAAGATCGCCGGTATTGAACATTTGTTTCACTATGTCGCAACCACCCATAAATTCTTGGTTTATATATAGTTGCGGAATTGTTGGCCAATTAGAAAACGATTTGATGCCGTCACGAATCTTGGCATCTTCTAACACGTTAATAGTCGTATAATTGGGTGTTAGTTTGTCGAGTATCCCTATGACGGTGGCCGAAAATCCACATTGTGGTTGTTTTCGCGTACCTTTCATAAATAAGACAATCTGGTCCGATTGAATGCAGGATTGAATCTGTTCGTGTGATAAATCGGTCATAACAACGCACCTATAGGGTCGAGTTCCAAGTAATTATACGCTACAAAGGTATCTACATTAAGGAGTTTGGGGTGGGTCAGTTAATTTGCAATTGATTGGCAAAAAAATGAGGGATAATGGCGAAAATTATGAGAAATCATTGTCCTGTAATCAGGGGCAATTTGGCTAGAGGATACGATATGACAGATCAAGAGCACCTATTCGCACCAAACTTTAAGACGGAACCTTTTTGGTGGGAGGCGGCCCCTCGGCCTGTCCTGAAGAGTGAAACATTGCCATCTGTTGCTGATGTGCTTGTCGTGGGCTCTGGGTACACAGGGCTCCATGCCGCTTTGCAAACAGCGAGGGGGGGCCGTCACACAGTGGTTTGTGATGCTGCCAGTCTAGGTTTTGGTTGCAGTACTCGCAATGGAGGACAGGTGTCGACAAGCATAAAGCCAACTTATAGCGATTTGTCTGGTCGCTACGGAAATGAGATCGCGGCTGGAATTCGGCGAGTTGGAATTGATTCACTTCAATTTATTGACGACTTTATTCAGCGAGAGGAAATACAATGTGAGTGGGCGAGGGTGGGTCGGTTCCATGGTGCTCATAAACCAGCTTCATATGAATCAATGGCAAGAGAGATTTCTAATCAACGCCCAGGTCTTGAAGTAAATGCCTACATGGTACCGGCTGAAGAACAAAGAAATGAGATTGGTTCAGATCTATATCATGGTGGCGTTGTATTCCCTGACCATGCAGTGCTACATCCTGGCAAGTACCACGCTGGTTTGCTTGAGAAGGTGCGTGCTGCTGGAGCGGATTTGTTCGATCATTGTGCTGTTGAGAACATCGAGTCTACAAAAGGGGGGTTTAGTGTCCAGACGGCTCGCGGACCAATCGCGGCTAAGGATATTGTCATTGCGACAAATGGATATACGACTAATCTAACCCCATGGTTGGTTCGTCGTGTTATTCCAATTGGGAGTTACATTATTGCGACGGAGCCACTCGATGTAGCCTTGGCACACAGTATCAGCCCCAAGGGTAGAATCATGAGCGACTCTCGTAAGTTAGTCTTCTATTATCGGTTATGCGCCGAGACGCGAAGAATGGTATTCGGTGGGCGCGTTGCGTTGAGGGAGACGGATCCCAGAGTCAGCGCTCCAAAATTACACTCCTGTATGAGTAAGATTTTCCCTAGTCTTCAGGACAAGAAAATCACACATTCATGGTTAGGATTTGTCGCCTATACTTTTGATACTTTGGCTCATCAAGGTAAGCGCAATGGTATGCATTACGCCATGGGTTACTGTGGTTCAGGGGTAGGTATGGCGAGCTACCTTGGTATGCGAACCGGCCAGAGCGTCTTACACTTGCCGGAAGGAAGAACGCCATTCTGCGATATCCCAATGCCAACCAAGCCCCTATACAAAGGGAACCCATGGTTCTTGGCGCCCGCTGTCGCATATTACAAATTCCGTGACAAGCTAAATTTATAGGGTATTAGGTTTTATCAGGAAAAAACATAGTAAATACGTTATCCACGGTGCAATAATCCATATAGCCTAGGCGGGCGATAGGCCTAAATTTTGATAGGTCAACCATACCGTCTGTCAGAATTTCATCCGAAATATGAATTCCAACGACCTCTCCAAGAACCATGGCGTTTCGACGAGTTGGGGAAGTATTGGGAAGTTCTACTGTTTGTGTGTATTTGCACTCTAAGTTAATAGGTGAGGCAGCAACTCGAGGTGGCTTGACCAGTATAGACTTTGCTTGTTCCAGCTCGGTATACTCAAATTCGTCAACCTCTGGGAGAGTTGGCGCACTTGACAGACTCATTGCTTCCCTCAGTTCCCAGGTGGTTAGGTTACAGACAAATTCTCCGGTCTGTTCGATATTTTGCAGAGAGTCTTTGAGTCCATGAGGTTGGGCTCCTCCGGAACAGAACATCACCATCGGCGGTGTGTCTGATATTGCATTGAAGAAGCTGTAGGGTGCGAGATTTGCCACACCCTCGGCGCTTATGCTCGATATCCAGCCGATGCACCGGGGGACCACACAACTTTTGAATGGGTTGTGTGGTAGCCCATGTTGGGTTTTAGTCTCGTAGAACAAAATAATAATCCCTATGTTAACTAAGCTAACTCTATAGCCTTTCTTGGAGAAAAAACCAAGTCATTTAAGATGGATTAGGCGAGTCGTTAATTCTCGGGCGGAATTATGGTCAATTTTTTAATTGAAATTTGCGACCTGCGTCAACTGAAATTCATGGAACGTGACCGAAGGAGGATGAAGTAAGAATTTAGAAGCGACGGCAACTACGAAGCCCTGTTCACATTTCGATAAACAAAAATGCCAATTTTTTGTTGTATCCTTCCAGGGTCGTTCAAACTGTATGTAAATATGGCGACCTGAACCCCGAATGCTGAACTCTCGGAGCGACAAAGCGAGCCCAAATCCATTTGCCTTAATATAAGCCTCCTTCAGTGTCCAGAGTTCAAGAAACCGTTGTTGTCGGTTTTTGCCATTAGGCAGACCAAAAAGGTCGTTTTTTTCATTGTGCGTAAAAAAGCGTTTCGCTAATTTTGGGTTGGTGGACCGGGCCAAAGACTCGACGTCGACACCAAGCAATTGCGTGTTTCCGACAGCAACAACGGCTTTGCCTTTTGTATGAGAGAGATTGAATTGCAATTTTCCCGACAGTTCGTGTTTTATTAGCTTTGGCCGCCCATGCTGGTTGTATTCAAATTGCCACTCCGATGGCCCAGTATTGTGGTAGCGAGATAAAGTGTGCCGGAGCAGAAGGTGCGCACAGGCAAAAAGATGCCTGTCCTGCTGAAACTTGAAACGCCGGTAGCGAGCAAACTCTGTCAAATCGAGTGTTTTCTCGCAAGCCTTTAATACAAATTCCTCTGCAAACTTGTCTGGATAAATCGACCACACTTCGATGTGGGTCCGTTTTATGTTGATAGAGTCTTGCATTCCCATATTATGGCATCGGTATACCATTAGATTAAATTGCTTCAGACCTTAGTTGGCTTCATGCAAAAGCATGTAAGTTTAAGTGCTTTCCTAACGCAAATAGCGCAAAATCGGACCTCCTGCAATTCTAGTACTTCCCGGAGAACGGGGTGTTCGATACTTCTCAGAAAAAATTAACTCGTTTAATCAACGGTGGCTTCTCGGACTGTTTAATCGATGGTCTGAAGGGGATTGAAAAAGAAAGCCTCCGAGTAACACCTGATGGTTGGATATCTCAGGCTCCCCACCCTAAGAGTCTTGGGGCAGCCTTGACTCACCCTTATATCACGACTGACTACTCCGAAGCCCTGCTTGAATTTATCACGCCACCATTTTCGGATACAAAACAAACGTTAAGGTTTTTGTCAGACATACATCGATTTGTATATGACCGTTTAGGGACAGAGTTGCTGTGGGCAACGAGTATGCCATGCCGCGTGGGTGATGACGATACGATACCAATCGCCAATTACGGTACCTCTAATGTGGGCCAGATGAAGAGTGTTTATCGGCGTGGGTTGCGAAATCGTTATGGTAGCATCATGCAAACTATTTCTGGGATCCATTTTAATTATTCTTTTCCAGAGAAGTTCTGGAATAGTTGGTCCTACATTCAGTACGGTTCGTTTGGTCGGGATCGCTTGGTATCTGATGCTTATTTTCGATTGATTAGAAATTTTCAGCGATACGGTTGGCTGCTTTCGTATCTTTTCGGCACGTCGCCAGCGGTTTGTAAAACTTTTTTGCCAAAAGAGGTGGATGGTTTCGATGAGTTTGATAATGGTACTTGGTACCAGTCGCATGCCACCTCTCTCCGCATGAGTGACATTGGTTATAAAAACAAGAATCAAGCTGCTCTTAATGTTACTTACAATAACATCAATGAATACGTCCGTTCGCTAACGAGAGCAATTGAGACGCCATCTTCCGACTACGATGCAATTGGATTGTTGGATGACGAAGGCGGTTATCGACAATTAAATACCAATTTTTTGCAAATAGAAAATGAATTCTATAGTTTCATTCGACCTAAGCAAATTGCTAATTCTGGAGAAAAGCCCACCTTGGCTCTTAAGAGACGAGGAGTGGGATATGTGGAAATTCGAGCACTGGACGTCGGTGCTTTTGATGTGGTTGGCTGCAATGAGGCGCAACTGCGCTTTGTTGAAACGTTTTTGGCATTTTGTTTGTTTGAGGATAGCCCGCCCGTTAGTAAATTTGAAGTCGAGCAGATTGAATATAATCAAAGCGTTGTGGCCTGTTGTGGCAGAGATCCAGCATTGGAATTAACAATTGGTTACAAAAAACGGAAGGTACGTGACTGGGTGCAGATTATTTGTGATTCTTTAGATGGTTTTGCTGAGCTTTTGGATATAAATGAAGTACAGAAGCCTTATTGTATGGCTTTGGAACAGCAGAAGAATATTCTTAGGGACAGTGAAAGGTTACCATCAACCCGTCTAATGGAAGACATGTCTTCAAATAATGAATCTTTCTTTGACTTTGCGATGCGCAAATCTGCAGAACATCAAATTTACTTCCAAGATGGATATGCGATAACGAAAGATCGTGAGAGAGAATTTGAATTGGAAGTGGAAAAGTCTTTGCAAAACCAAAAAGATATGGAGCGGTCGGACGATGTCAGTTTTCCGGATTATTTGAAGAGATATTTTTCCCAGCGTTGAGCGGGTGCGATCAATAAGGATATTGATGTTGAGCGGTGTCTTGAGTTGTAAATAAATAAGGACTATTCCACGACAGTTTTGATGTATATCCGCAAGATGTCGGCTTATAAAAGGAGTTTCTGAATGGATATGTTCCCCACGGTCGAAACATGGCAGCTACGTAAATCGGCAGTTCAAAGTGAAGCCGGTATCGTCGTCAGTCAAAACTACATGGCCTCTGATGTCGGCGCAAAAGTGTTGGCGGAAGGTGGTAATGCTGTGGATGCGGCAATCGCGACAAGTTTTGCAATTAGCACAGTTGAGCCATGGATGAGTGGGCTAGGTGGCGGTGGCTATATGCAAATTTATCTCGCAAAAGAAAATCGGGTTGAGACGATCGATTTTGGAATGGTCTCTCCGAGTGGGTTAGATCCAGAAAGGTACAAGCTGGTTGAGGGAACGGACTCGGATTTGTTTAGTTGGCCGTCAGTATCAGGAGAAATTAATGTCATGGGGCCGCATAGTATTGCGGTACCTGGCCAGGTAGCCGGAATGGCCCTGAGTTTAGAACGGTTTGGTACCCGCGACTGGCAAACTCTGATAGCGCCAGCAATTAAGTTGGCGGAGGAAGGGTTGGCTGTTGATTGGTATGCAACCCTAAAGATTGCTAGTAATGCCAGTGAGCTTGCGTTGTACCCAGAGGCTGCAAAAACATACTTGCCACAAGGTTTTGCGCCAGCAGCAGATTGGACTAGTCCTTTGCCTAAAATCCAGCTTGGAAATTTGCACGCTACGCTAACTCGCCTGTCTTCTGCTGGATATACTGATTTCTATAGCGGAAAAATCGCGGAAGATATAGTAGAGGATATGCAGTCACTTGGTAGCACGATCACTCTTGACGACCTGTCAAAGTACCGAGCTCGGGTGGTTGACCCATTGACGATAAATTATAGGGATTCTGTGATCCATGCAGCGGACGGCTTAACGGCAGGCCCTACACTCGACCATGCCCTGGAGGTGCTAGGTGACGCAATGAACCCACAGGTGTCTACTGAGTCAGAAAGGTATGTGGCATATGCAAACGCTCTCAGAGTAGCGTATGACCAGAGATTAGCGTCCATCGGGCACGCGGCAAGACCGACTTCAACAACGCATTTGTCTGTTGTGGACACTGAAGGAAATTTAGTGGCTTTGACCCAAACGCTTTTGTCGGTTTTTGGCTCGAGGGTCATGCTGCCAAAAACTGGTGTTTTAATGAATAATGGCATCATGTGGTTCGACCCACGTTCAAGTAAGCCAAACTCTATCGCACCAGGAGCACGTCCGTTATGCAATATGTGCCCAGTAATTGTGCAAACAGGCGAGGGTTACCAGTATGCTATGGGTGCATCGGGTGGTCGGCGCATTATGCCGGCTGTGATGCAACTTATCTCGTCAGTATGTGATTTTGGTGCGGATATTGATACTGCAATGCATTCGCCGAGGATTGATTACAGTGGCACTGGACGAGTGACCGCGAATAACTTGTTGAGTGGCGCAACAATTTCTGTGCTTCAAGATCAATTCGAGGTGGATGTCGTCGTCGACAGTGTGTATCCCAGTTATTTTGCGTGCCCGAATGTTGCGGGGCGAGGGACAGCGCTAGGAACTAATTTTGGATCGGCATTTATTAACTCGCCATGGGCTAAGGCATCGATAGGTAGCGCATCATCTAAAACTGGCTAAGATGCCTGCAATAGTGGGTGTCAGTATCGTTGTTGATTGGAAATTTTACGTGATGCAACACTGTCGCTAGTTTGCAGTTGGTAAGAAGAAAATTCACCCGGAAGAGTTATCCTCCTTTTAAGGGAGGAAGAACCGAAACAGTGTCCCCTTCACTCAGTTGAAACGTTTGTCTTTCGCTGGGACGAACTAAAATGTCATTCACTGTTACTAGATAGTTTATTCCGGCTGGCAGTCCTTGGAACACCAATACGTCCTCGGGAGTTGCTGAATCCGCAATGTCAATTTGGGCTGTATTGTTGGGTGCATTACGAGGCAAGTACTTGGCCAGTGCTGTTGTAGTCTTAAATACTATTTTCATTGTATATCCAAGCTGGATTACGCGTGCTGCACAGATACGGCGTTTATGCCTATAGCCAGCGCAGTTTTAGCTGGTTTGGTTGCGACAAACTACGCGGCGCTCTGTGTTCGGGCGAGATAAGCTTCCATAACCCGATGAGGATGGCGGAGTAAAATATCTTTCCATGGCCCGAGTGGAATTTTTGTCTGTAATAATCCCCTTATTGCGCCCACGTGTTGGGTAAATCCCATGCAGAGTGCCCCGATTAGAAAATCACCGTCAAATTCTAGTCGGAGGTAACGGAATGCATCTTCATTTATTGCTTGTGCTCGATCGCCTCCATTCACCCCCATCCACAAGCCGTAGGAACTCGATACAAGTCCCAGTGTATTGAGTACATTCATAGACAGACTGCCAGCAAAACGCGTTGATTTGCCTGACATATTCTGTGCGGCGAGACGGCCGTGTTCACTTGCGGTTGGCTGAATCGCATGAACCTCTTGTTTTCCAGTAGAAAAATCATAGCCTTGTGCGACGTCGCCAGCAGCATAAATATGTTCTACCGATGTTTGCAGATGTTCGTCTACCAGAATTCCGTGGTCTGTGGCAATACCTGTATTAGCCAAGAAATCAATGTTAGGAGCGACCCCGGTAGCGCAAACGACAAGATCAGCATCAACATCGGATGAGCCTTCCAAAGTTAAATGAAGATGGGTATCAGCTTGGTTAATTTCTGTAACCTTAGTCGATGTCAAAACTTTAACGCCTTCCTTTTCGCACCAACGTTTGATCATAGCGCCCCCTGTTTCGTCCATCATCCGGGCTAACATGTGAGGAGCCATTTCGACAACCGTTAGGTCTACTTTCCGGGCAACCAATGCTTCGAGAACTATACATCCGATAAATCCAGCGCCCATCAAAACGACTCGTGAACCAGGTTTCGCGTGGGCAATAATTTTTCTTGCATCTTCAAGTGTCCAGCAATTTTCAATAGCAGGTAAATCGATGCCTGGAATAGGGGGACGGAGTGTGTGGGAGCCGCAAGCTAAAAGTAATTTGTCATAGGACAGTGTTTGGTTATCGTCGAAGCGGATGTTCCGGTCTTTAGGTGATAGTGCGGCAACAACTCCTTGCCTCACCTCAATTTTTTGTTCTAGGAAATGATTCGCGGAATGGCGAAGATGGGTGCCCGATTCAGTAATATCGTCGGCAAGAAAATAAGGGATTGCCATACGTGAGTAGGGAGCATTGGTCTCTGCCCCGATCACAGTTATTTGAGCGTGTTGGTCTAATCGACGGAGTGTTTCTGCAGCGATAATACCTGCAGGCCCTGCACCAACAATTACATGATTCATGAATTTAATCTCCAGTAACCTCAACATTTGGAACTCGGCGCATCACGGTCCGTTCTGCGTTGTCACAGGTTCTGTGTTTTCTGGGCCCAGGCGCGCATACGGTCTAAGCCGGTCCAACTGGCATCGACGTATGCAATCGCGCCTGTGGGACAAGCTTTAGAACAATCGGGATCACCACCGCAGAGGTCACATTTAACGACTTTTCCGGTTGTTTCGTTGTAATTAATGGTTCCAAATGGACAGGCAATCGTGCAGACCTTACAACCGACACAAAGTTGATCGGATACTTCTTTAGCGCCAGTTTGGGGGTTCAGTGTAATGGCTTCGACTGGGCACGCATGCATGCACCAAGCTTCATCACATTGCGTGCAAGTATAGGGAATGGAAGTAGCACCATGTTCGAATTCAAAGACTTTAATTCGGGATTTCGCAGGATTGAAGGCTCCTTCGTGGTGGTAAGAGCACGCTAGTTCGCATTGAAGGCAACCAGTACACTTGTCTGGGTCAATTAACAGTGATTTGTGCATGAAAAACCTCAATCATTAGTTGGAGTTCTGTAACCCGAAGTTTGGGCTTAATTGCGTTGCCACGTGTTATCGAAATTTTGTATTACAATCAGACTTTACTAGATTTGTCGGCAGGTTAGTAGTGACTTGTATACGATAATCCTAATCATATAGGCGGAATTGAAATAAGCTCGTTCTTGCACATGTATGCGGATGTTTGTGCCGCGCGTGTACAATTCGGATTAAGACATTTCGCATACAATTACATAATTAGCAGAGCAGGACCAAGACATGGCTTGTCAGAACGGTATTTGGTTCGGTACTGGGGTTGCAGCGGTATCGGCAGCATTTTATGGGTTAAATGTTGCATGTGTCCCGCTGGTTTATCACGCTGGCGGCAACGTGCATATGGTAAATTTCGTTAGGCCGCTGTTTTTTATTTTTTTTGCATTAGGCCTAATTCTAATTCGGCGTAAACCTGTCAGATTGCCGCCTCGTGCCTTGTTGCTGGCTTATATGGTCGGAGTACTCTTTTTGGCTGAGTACTACGGAGTTCACACTGCAATTAAATATATCCCGGTCGGGTTGTCGATTCTAATTGTGTACACCTATCCGATTATAGTATCCATTGTCGCAATGTTTTTAGGAAAAGAGCATCTCACGGCAAGGCGCGTGTTTCTTATGACAATTGCTTTCGTCGGACTGGCAATTGCTTTAGGGGCAGGGGTTGAATCCCCTGATCTGCGAGGTGTTGCTTGGTCAGTATTAGCGGCGATTGGACTTGTGTTCATAGTAATAATAAGCAAGGAAAACATGGAAAATCATGATTTTGGGACAGTCATGTTTCACACTATGTTTATGACGTCAGTAATAATGGTGGTGTTTATTATCGGAGGTGCTGAGCTGGAGTGGCCCACAACTTCACAAGGTCTTACGGCGTTAATTGTTGCGACTGTTACTTATGCAGTGGCAACGACACTTTTGTTTCTCGCTATTCACTTAATTGGTCCAGTGAGATTTGCCGTTATCGATAATACTGCGCCATTATGGGCGATGGCGTTCGCGTTTTTGTTCTTAGGGGAGACGCTAACTCTGGCCCAGATGTTTGGGGTTGTGCTGGTTTTGGTGGCGGTGATTACCTTTCAAGCAACTAGTAGACGGTCTGACTTGCAATGACGGCGGCCTCGTAATTATGGAGAACTGGATTTGGTGTGTGCGATTGTGCCAAAGTCTTGAATACTAATTAGCTGAAGAGCACAACATTTGATGACCAAACCAATTATAGTTTATCCAGATGCAGACACTGGTGAAGCTGATGCTCACTCCGTTCATCTGAATCGTCTCCGTGAAATAGGAGAACTCCGGCTATTCACCGGTCGACCGAAGACTCACAGAGAGTATGTTGAGAGGGTGCGGGACGCTAATGCAATTTTACTGGGATGGGATTTGCCACACGATGTGATGCTCGAGATACCGAAGCTGGAGGTGGTTTCGTTTACGGGAATTGGGGCGTCTAAGTTCGTGGATATCTCTCTCGCCCAGACTCGCACTGTAACGGTCTGCAATTGCCCAGGTTACTCGGATAATACTGTTGCGGAACATGCATTGGCGTTATTGTTGGCCGCGGCTAGACGCCTGCCGCAACTGGACAGTGAGCTTCGGGCTGGGCGTTGGAATCAGCAGACCTCTGGCCAGGAGCTAAAAGGCAAGCGTATTGGATT
>PBDA01000057.1 GCA_002718345.1 Rhodospirillaceae bacterium | reverse complement strand
TTTGGTGGCTGCCTTTTTGGTGGCTGCCTTTTTGGTGGTTGCCTTTTTGGTGGTTGCCTTTTTGGTGGCTGCCTTTTTGGTGGTTGCCTTTTTGGTGGTTGCCTTTTTGGTGGCTGCCTTTTTGGTGGTTGTTTTCTTACTTCCTGATTCAATGATAGAAGTAATTTCGACTTCTGTGTAGTGCTGCCTATGACCCTTAACGCGCTTATAATTCTTTCGGCGCTTAAATTTTATAACTGTTATTTTAGAACCGCGGCCCTGTGTGATTACTTTAGCCTGAACCTTACTACCTAAAACAAGTGGGGAACCTACTTTTACACTAGATCCTTCACCTACAAGTAAGACCTCAGAAAACTCGACCGACTCCCCCTCCTCGGCCTGGAGCCGCTCGACCATTACTCGGTCGCCTTTACTAGCACGATACTGCTTGCCACCCGTTCGAAAAACCGCATACATTAGGGGAAGCCTCCAATCTGGAGTTTACTGAGAAGGCGCGAGATTGTAGTAACTTAATTAAGTTTGGTCAATTAGTTAGCGTATTTTGGCATGCCTATTACCCAAATTATTAAACTGGATAAGGAAAAAGCAAATCCTCGCTAAGTGTCAACGTATCAGGCATTATCAAAAAGATGCAAACCGTTGAAACCCAAAATAATCTAAATTATTTAGAAACTGTAAGATCTCTGGTGCATGAAGATTGGGAGAATGTTAACCGCATTATAGTGAAACGCCTGGGCAGTGATGTAGCGTTGGTTAATCAAGTAGCGCACCACATTACCCATGGTGGCGGCAAAAGACTGAGACCATTAACAACACTACTCGCTGCAAGAGCATGTGGATACGAAAAAGCGAAACATATCCCTGCTGCTGCCATTATTGAATTTATACATACTGCAACCTTATTGCATGATGATGTCGTAGATGAATCAGGTTTACGGCGTGGCCAAGAAACTGCAAATGCTGCATTTGGAAACCAAGCAAGTGTTTTGGTTGGAGACTTTTTATACTCAAGAGCCTTTCAAATGATGGTAGAGATTGGGGAAATAGAGATTCTTGATATCCTAGCTGATACAACAAATACAATTGCTGAAGGAGAAGTTCTTCAGCTCATGAATTGCAATAACCCAGACATCAAAGAAGAAAACTATCTCGAAATTATTTATCGAAAAACGGCTAAGTTATTTGAAGCGGCAACACATTGCGGAGCAATACTTGCAAACCCCGACAAATCAATTCAACAAAACATAAGAGACTATGGGAGACACTTAGGCTCGGCATTTCAGCTTGTTGATGATGCGCTTGACTACGATTCAACAACTGAGGAACTTGGAAAAAACATTGGTGACGATCTTGCTGAGGGAAAACCCACATTGCCACTAATCTACGCGATGGAACATGGTAGTGCTGCTGAGAGAAATATGATTCGTGAGGCCATAGAGACAGGTGGAACTCAGAACCTGACATCAATTCAGATTGCTATTGAAAGTTCTGGTGGCCTGCAGTACACAGCAGATTGTGCTCGCAAAGAAGTGCAGCTAGCTATAAAAAATTTGGATGTATTACCAAAAAGTAAATATAAGGATGGGCTCAGAAGTCTTGCTATGTTTGCGATTAACAGAAGATTCTAAGAATTAAAACTTAAGACTGCAGGAGCAATATCTAATGCGACAGAAAATTACCATAGCGATCATTATTCTATTAATAATTTCAGGATGCTCCCAAAACCAGTCACAAGATATAGTGGTTAGCGAACCTCCTTCTACGGATAACAGGCCAAATATTTTATTCATTGTGGCAGATGATCTTGGCTATACAGATATTGGTTCGTTTGGCAGTGAAATACCCACACCTAATCTCGATAACTTAGCTCTTCAAGGAGTACGTCTTACAAGTCTTCATGCGGCTAGAGCATGCCAAGAAACGCGTGTCATGATGATGGCAAGTAGCGGAGTTTCAGCAGCATTAGAAATTAGGCCACCTCAGACAAGCGGACAGAGAAGTAATCGATTAAGCCTAAACTGGGCAACCCTTCCAGAACTTCTTCAGGATGCTGGTTATAAAACTTATATGGCAGGAAAATGGGACCTAGGGATTGAACCAGGTTATACGCCCGCCACTCGAGGCTTTGACAGATCTTTTGTTCAGCTTGGTGCATCAGCAAGTCATTTTGCTGAACACCTTTGGGGCGACTATAGTCTCTATGAATTAGATGGCCAAAGAATTGATATAGATGATTTGCCTGAGGACTTTTATTCAACCAATTATTACACAGATAAAATACTGGAATTTATACAGTCAAATGATGATTCACCTTGGTTTGCATATGTTCCCCTTACAACACCGCATTGGCCTCTACAGGTACCAGACATCTGGCTAAACCGCAACTTAGGAAAATATGATGATGGATACGATGCCCTACGTGAAAACCGTATGGAGCAGGCAGGAATTCTAGGTGTACTTCCTCCTGGGCTGAATAAGGACAATTTTCAACCGACCGCATCTCCTTGGGCAGAGTTAACACCAACACAACAAACTCAATTTGCTCGCTCACAAGAAATTTATGCAAGCATGATAGAAAACTTGGATTTTAATATCGGCAAGCTTGTCAGTTACTTAGACCTAACAAACCAATTGAATAAAACCGTAATCATTTTCACCTCTGATCATGGAGCTTCAGTCGCTTCACATGGTCATCGCGCAAAACTCCCTGGGGAAGGAGGACCTCAGATTCCAAGCTTTATTGATAATAGATTTGAGAATTGGGGACGCCCAAATTCGTTTGTAGATCATGGGCGTGGATTTGGCGAGGCTGCAACTGCTCCTTTAAAAGGTTATAAAGGCACGCAAAATGAAGGGGGTCTTCGAGCTGCCGCGTTTATATATTACCCAAATGAATTACCTCAAGGCGCAATCAATAATACTTTTATTACTATGATGGATGTAATGCCTACCTTTCTTGAAATTGCCAATACTGAGCACCCAGGCGCTACTAATTACAAAGGCAGGCAGATCAACCCTATAATTGGTCGTTCATTTTGGCCTCACTTGAGAGGCGATACAGATGTCGTTCACCTACCAACAGACAGTGCTGGTTGGGTGCAAAATAATAGAGGCGCACTAATTCGTGGAAATTACAAAATAATCAGCCAAGCTAATTCACAATTAAACTCAGAAACAGGTCAATGGCAGCTGTACGACCTTGAAAGTGATCCTGGAGAAAGAAACAACCTCGCACAACAGGAACCAGAACTTGTGTCAGAACTTATTGATGAATGGGAAACTAATTGGCGTTAATGCCGCAGGAACCAATTAATGGACGAAGAAAGTCACTTAAGAAAGATTGCAAAAAAACTACGCAATGCAAATGGTTTTTCTCCGGTTCCCATAATTCATGAAAAAATAAATGGGCCAGAGGATGCCTATAATATTCAAAAAATCAATCGAACAATATGGGCAACTGAAGGCCGCAAAGAAATCGGTTTTAAAGTTGCATTTACAACAGAAGATGCTCAGAAAACTTTTGGCACGAATGAACCAGTTTATGGAAGTCTTTTTGCTGATATGGCTATCGAAAATAATACTCAAATACAGGCATCAAAATTTGCTCACCCTAAACTTGAGGGTGAAATCGTATTAGAACTTGCAAAAGATTTACCAAAAAAACAACTTTCAAAAAAAGAAATTTCTTCTGCAATCTCAGCTTTTTATGTGGCCCTTGAAATTCCTGATGGATCTTTCCTGGGAAATTTTAATGCTATAGATATGATAGCTGATAATGCTGCAGCTGCAGGTTATGTGCTGGGAAAAAGAAAATTATTTAACCAAGAAACAGATCTAGCATCGCTCTCAATGCAAATGCAGAAAAACTCAAAACTTGTTTCAACTGGATATGCATCTAATTGCATGGGAAATCCACTAAATGTACTAAGCTGGCTACAAGCAGCTCTTGCTAAACGCGAAGAAACATTAAAAGCCGGGCAAATCATCTACTGCGGAAGTCTAGTACCAATAATACAGGCACAACCAGGAGATTCATTTCATGCAGAAATTTATGGAGTAGGTTCAGTTAGCTGTAACTTTGCGTCTATATAAATTTAAGTTAAATAAAAAATATCAATTTTTATTTATCCTCTGAGCTTCTTCAAAACGTCTGAGTTGCTCATCTGTTGCAGCAGGCTGATGATTTTCTTTCCACTCTCCATACGTCATGCCATAGATAAGTTGACGTGCATCCTCAAGCCCCATTGTTTCACCACGTTCTTCAGCAGCTTCTACGTACCACTTACTTAAACAATTACGACAGAACCCTGCAAGTATCATTAGCTCAATATTCTGTACGTCTTTTCTTTCATTAAGATGTTGAATCAGTCTACGAAAAACACCAGCCTCTAGTTCAGTTTTAATTTCAGGATCCACTAGTTACCTCCTTTAAGAATAGTGACGGACAGATGCAACAATATCTGGCCAAAGTTTATCAATACTTGTTCCTTGTATCTTGTTTAAAAATTTATCCAATAAACGATATGCCTGATCATGTGAAAAATAATTTTTCCAATCTCCCACAACACCTTTTCTTATAAATGGAGAAACGGCATCTATACGAGGACTAGCCCAGCGGGTCTGATACTTTTGCATGCTTTCAAAGCTACTGTAGCGTACAACCTGATCAATGGTTTTATCTAGCTTAGTAGCATCTGTTTCAAGAAACTTTCCAATTTTTTTAATTGCAGCGCGGGAATCAGAGATCATTGATTCGTATGTAATAAAAAAGACATTTGATTTATCTCTTTGGTTATACCAAGGAATCAAATTGTCAAAATAATCACCAAAGTCCACTTTCCCAGAAATGAAACATTCAAAAAATTCATTGAACTCGCCATCCAAAAAATCATAGTGCTGTGGAAAACCACAAGTATGGTGAAAAAAAGATACGACACAATCGAATGGATTACGTGCTATATAAAAATAGCGAGCCTCTAAATGCCAAGGAGTAACAAAAAAAGGGAGATGCGTTTTTATCAATCTCGGTGTTGGCAGTTTTTCGCAAACTTGTAACCCTACTTCCTCTAGATGAGGAAACACAGTAGGCAAACGCATATCAGGACCTAACGGCACACCACCGTTAAGTATCAAATAAACGATATTCTGCAACCATGTAGTTCCACATTTTGGATATGAACAAACAAAAATATCTTCAGCTGTGGCAGAGTAATTCAACGCTGAGCGGTAGGCTTCGGTAGAAAAACCCATAGGCATTCGGAACATATCATGCTCAATATATTTTGGAGTTTTTGCCATACAACCATCTCCCAAAGTGTTCCGTACACTTAAAAACCGGCCATCAAATGGACATCACAAATAACAGAATGCAATAAATTTTGCATACAGACTTGCTCGACTGGCACGCAGAAAGTATAAGGTATAGCTGCAATACATAAGCATCTGCAACATTTAAAGGAATCTGAGGCCGAAATGAGACGTCAAAAAAATAAAACTCTGCTACTTTCCACTATTTGCTTACTTTTAAGCGCATGTGCGCCAGAAATAATAGAAGTTCCAGTCCAACAAACTGTTTCTGTTGTCCCCGATCAGTTAAGACCACCAGTTATGGGACGAAATGGCGGCATATCAACTGGTCATCCGCTAACAACTGCAGTGGCACTAGAAATTTTACAAAGCGGTGGAAATGCATTTGATGCTGGTGTAGCGGCTATTCTTGTGGGCGGTGTTGTTGAGCAAGATCTCTATAGCCTAGGAGGCGAAGCGTTAATTTTAGTCTACCCCCAGTCTGAAAAAAAAGTAACCTCTATTGTAGGACAAGGCTGGGCTGCTAGTGATGCGACAATTGAATGGTATCGAGAGCGCAGCAAAAATCTAAATGGTTACGGATTAGACCCAGCAGTTGTACCGGGTGCCATTCACGGTGCTCTTACCGTACTTGAGCGTTGGGGTACTATGAGCTTTGAAGAGGTTTCTGCCCGAGCAATAGAGTACGCTGAACTTGGATTCCCGCTTCGAACACGCACAGCCCTCTCTATTCAAAGGGAAAGAGAATTTATCGATCAATGGCCAGAAAATCAACGTTACTGGTATCGACCTGATGGAACAACCTATTTTCCTGGCGACATCATTAAGCTACCGACCCTAGCCGAAACACTAAAAAAGATGGTCGAATCAGAACGCGCATCTTTATCACAAGGCAGAGTAGCGGCAATCACAGCAGCCAGAGACCGTTTCTATAAAGGGGATATAGCCCAGGAGATGGTGGCATTCCTTCAAGCACACGGCACTCCATTTAATATTGATGACTTTGCTGAATTTTATGCTCGAATAGAGGAACCAACGAGCACAACATATAAGCAATACACGGTTTACAAGCAATCTTTCAATAGCCAAGGCCCTACACTACTCCAGGCTCTCAATATTCTAGAAAATTTTGACCTCAAAAGAATGGGGCATAATAGTGCAGATTATATTCATACAGTTGTTGAAGCTTTAAAACTGTCATATGCGGACCGAGATTCGTATTACGCAGACCCTGATTTTGTAGATATCCCGGAAGAAGGGCTCTTATCGAAAGAGTATGCAACTCAGCGTGCTCAGCTTATTAACATGGAAAGCTCATCTGAAACCTTTCAAGCGGGCAATCCATTTGAATTTGATAACGATTTTGAAAGTATTTCAGACTGGAAATATTGGACTGCTGATCTCAATACACCTACTAGCTTAGAAGAACCGTTGCTAGCAGCAGTTGACTATTCTGAAAAAGATACCACACATATAGCAATAATTGATAAAGATGGAAATATCTTTGATAGCACGCCAAGTGGAGGTTGGATTGGGGGTGCTGTCATCCTGGGCAATACAGGCATAGCAATGAGTGTTAGAGGAGAGCAGTTTTGGCTTGATGAAACCCGTGCAGCACAGCTGCGCCCACGTTCACGCCCACGTTATACACTGACCCCAAGTATTGTGTTGAGAGATAATGAACCTTTCCTTGCTATTGGATCACCTGGAGGGGACAACCAAGAACAAACAATCCTGCAAAACTTCCTTAATATCGTTGAATTTCCTGAAGAATGGTACCCAAACATTCACCAAGCTTCTCAGTTTCCAAGGGTACAAACGTTACATTTTCAGGCATCTTTTTGGCCACATGAGACCGGTTTTAACCGCCTTAATGTTGAAACAAATATTGAACCGGACGTAATTCAAGAACTTGAAAACCGGGGCCATATAATAAGACGAGTACCCTCATTAACAATACCTGGCTGTGCAACTATAGTTATGCTCGATCCGAGAGATGGAGCTCGCATAGCTGGAGCAGATTCAAGAAGAGACTGCTATGCCATGGCCTACTAAGGGGCAGAGCTAACCCACCAATGGGTCAACCACCCCTACTATATGAATAGCAATTAAACCAAGTATTCCAGTAGCAACTAAATAGTACATTGTTGGAATAATTGTTCTACGCAGAGTAGCTCCTTCCTGACCAAGGAGTCCAACGGTTGCAGAGGCGGCTACAACATTATGAATTGCAATCATATTACCTGCAGCCGCACCTACAGCCTGCAGAGCAACAATCATTGCTGCTGATACCCCAAGGGAAGTCGCCACACCATGCTGAAATAATGAAAACATAAGATTACTGACCGTATTGCTCCCAGCAATAAAAGCTCCCAATGCGCCTATAAATGGAGCAAAGAATGGCCAAACTACTCCCACATTGAGTGAAACCCACTCAGCCATAGCAATCGGCATGCTCTGAATATCTAACGAATTAACACCTGAATTGATATAAATTCTTACCATTGGCACCGCAAAGACAAGAACAAAACCAGCCCCTACAAGTGTTTTTGATGATTCATAAACCGCAGAGGTGAACTGATCAAAACGCATACGATGAAGCACAACTGTTGCCGCAACAACAACAAGTAACATTGCAGCTGGCAAGTAGAAGGGTGTTGTATTCGCTATTACTGTCGTACCAAGAATCCCTTCCCATCTAAACACAATTGATCTTAAAACTTCGCCAAACGGCAATTGAGGGAGTCTAGTCAAAACAAGTAGAACAGCGACTAATAGATATGGCATCCACGCACGTACTGGAGACATCATTTTTTCGGGCTCTTCCAAACGCATTTCTAAGTTTCCCATCCAATCAGCAGGCCATGTTGTTTTATCTGAAAAGTCCCACTGATCATTAGGCACTAGAAAGCCCTTACGCGCTGCCAAAGTAATAATACCAAGACCGATCAAACCGCCAAGAAGAGATGGGAAAGCTGGCCCTAAAAGTATTCCAGTTAGATAGTAGGGCACAGTAAATGCAATACCTCCAAATAGAGCAAAGGGCAATGCAGATAAGCCTTCAGTCCATGATCGGTTCTCGCCAAAAAAGCGAGTCATCATCATAATCATCAAAAGTGGCATTACTGTACCTACAATAGCATGCAATAAAACCGCATGACCTGTGATCACCTGAAGGTACTCATTTAGTTGAACACCTGCATTTGCAAGCTGCGTATTGACCTCTGTGCTTTCTAGTCCACCTCTAACACCCACAAGGATCGGTGTGCCTACAGCTCCAAATGTTACTGGGGTGCTTTGTACCATCATTCCAAGCATCACAGCAGTAACAGCTGGAAACCCTAAAGCCACAAGTAGTGGTGCAGTAATAGCTGCAGGGGTACCAAAACCCGATGCACCTTCTATAAAACTTCCAAATAACCAGCTGACTATTACCACCTGTATTCGCCTATCAGGGGTAATCGAGGTAAATCCTGCCCTTATGGCCGCGATTGCCCCTGATCGCTTCAAAACATTGAGAAGCAATATTGCCGCAAAAATAATGAAAATTATTTCTCCGGCAATAAAAAGTCCTTGGATACTTGCTGCAACAATCTGCGCTAAAGGCATTGTCCAGGCTAGGCCACCGATAAGAGCCGCTAACACGTAAACTACTGGCATCGCCACACGAGCAGGCAATCTAAACCCTACCAATAAAATAGCAGCAATTAAGATTGGGAAAATAGCTAATAACGCTTGAAGCCAGAGGGCCATAATCTGCACCTTTATATTTAGTTTTTACGACTAGAACCTGCGGGAACCATAGCACACACGGACTCGCCATTACTGCAGAGATTGTCTATTCTCTCGTATTAATACATTGCAAAAACGAATAAGTTAGCTTTAAGAATTAATTTCAATATTCAAAGAGAAACCAAATGACTTCAAATGGAAGAGATGTAGTAGTCGTAGGCTGTGGAAATGCAGCGTTATGTGCTGCTCTAGCAGCGGAAGAGAGTGGTGCCAACAGTGTCAAAGTACTTGAACGAGCGCCAGAAGATGAAAGCGGTGGAAACAGTCGTTTTACGGCCGGAGCCATACGTTTCGCCTATTCTGGAGTTGATGACCTAATAGAACTCATGCCAGATCTCTCAGAGAATGATATCTCCAATACTGATTTTGGGACATATACCGAAGACCAATTCTTTGATGATATGTATGAAGTGACACAATATAGATGTGATCCAGATCTTGTTGAATGCCTTGTACGCCAATCAAAAGAAACAATGTTTTGGATGAGAGACAAGGGAGTTAGGTTCATTCCAATCTATGGAAGACAGGCATTTAAAATTGATGGGAAATTCAAATTTTGGGGAGGACTAACAGTGGAATCTGTTGGTGGTGGCCCAGGTCTAGTAGATAGCCTAACCCAAGCATGCAAAAAAAGAGGAATAAAAATTGAGTATGACGCTAGAGTCACTAATCTAACTTTTGATGGGAAAAACGTTCATGGCGTTGTTCTGCGCAGAGGAGGAGAAAGACCTGAAACATTGCCAGCTGATTCCGTAATACTTGCATGCGGTGGTTTTGAAGCTGACCCCGAGTGGCGTACCCGTTATCTTGGCCCAGGTTGGGAAATAGCAAAAGTTAGAGGCACGCGTTTCAATACAGGTGATGGTATAAAAATGGCCCTAGATTTAGGTGCAGCGCCCTACGGAAACTGGTCAGGTTGCCACGCCGTTGGATGGGACAAGAATGCACCGGAATTTGGTGATCTAGCTGTTGGAGATCAATTTCAGAAACACTCCTACCCTTTTTCAATAATGATAAATGCTAATGGCAAACGTTTTGTTGATGAAGGGGCAGACTTTCGCAACTATACCTATGCCAAATATGGCGCAGAGATCATGAAACAACCCGGACAGGCTGTTTGGCAAATATTTGATGCAAAAACAGCACATTTATTACGTGATGAATACCATATTCGACAAATAACAAAAGCCAAATCCAATACCATAGAGGGTCTGATTGAGCAATTAGATGATATTGATACAAAAAATTGTCTTAATGAAATTAAAAAATACAATGCATCTGTTAAAAAAGATGTATCTTTTAATCCAAATATCAAAGATGGATTGTGCACCGAGGGACTCCCAATAAATAAAACTAACTGGGCAAATACGATTGACAAACCCCCATTCGAAGCATATGCAGTAACCTGTGGAATAACCTTTACTTTTGGAGGATTAAGAGTAAATACAGATGCACAGGTACTGGATACTGATTTGCGCCCCATGCCAGGCCTATATGCTGCAGGAGAGTTAGTAGGAGGAATTTTCTACAATAATTATCCAGGTGGTACAGGATTGATGTCAGGCTCTGTTTTCGGAAAAATTGCGGGAACATCAGCTGCTCTAGGTACAAATTGAAAAACTTTAATCGAAGATCATTTCTAACATCTGTCTCAGCAGGACTTGGCATCCTGAGGTTTGGCTTAGCTAAAGGGAAAACTCCTGATTTTTCAGGACAAATTGTAGAACTTATTATTCCCTTCAAGGAAGGAGGAGGTTCTGATACTTGGGGTCGTTTCAACGCTCCCTTTTTCTCACGCTATCTTCCGGGCCAACCGACTGTGGTTGTCAGAAATGTGCCTGGCGGCAACTCAATTGCTGGTAGCAATCGCTTTGCTGCCCGTGCTCGTCCAAATGGACTACAAGTCTTAGGCACATCTGCTTCTACACAATTCCCATATCTGCTTGAAGACCCTCGTGTTAACTATGAATATCGTGATTGGCGAGTATTAATGGCTTCTGGTGCAGGCGGCGTAGCTTATATCTCCTCAGACCTTGGAGTGAAAAACGTAAGTGAATTAGGCGCAGTACAAGATAAGCAATTACTTTATGGAAGTCAGGGCCCAACTTCATTAGATCTAGTACCAGTTTTAGGATTTAAACTACTTGGGTTAAATGTCAGACCTATATTTGGCATGAGCGGACGTGGCGCTGGACGTCTTGCTTTTGAACGTGGCGAAATCAATATCGATTACCAAACTACCACAGCTTATTTACGTAATGTTGTTCCACTAATAAATCAAGGTGAAGCAGTGCCTTTGTTTTCATGGGGTACACTTGATGAATCAGGGCAGTTGGTCCGAGATCCAACTTTTCCTGCCCTACCCCATTTTGCCGAAGCTTATGAATTACTACATGGGGAAAAACCAAGTGGGCCAGGGTGGGAAAGTTGGTTCTCCTTTTTTACAGCAGGATTTCCCGCAATGAAGCTTTTGGTTGCCCCCAAGGACACACCAGATGAGGTTGTAAATGCTTATCAAAATGCCGTTATCTCCATGAAACAAGATCCTGAATATATTGCACGAAAGCCAGCAGCTTTAGGAACTTATGAACAAGTTACCGGCGAAGCTGCCCAAAGGCTCTATGAACTAGCAACAGATGTTCCTCAACAGGCTAGAAGCTGGGTCCGGACATGGCTAAGGGATGAATTCCAAGTAAAAATAGAGGTTTAAAGATTGGTTGAAGCGCTGCTATCCGCCCTTGCAAACCTAGCAACATTGCAGCACCTACTGCACCTTGTCCTGGGAGTTTTGCTTGGTCTTGCCGTAGGAGCTTTTCCAGGATTGGGTGGGATTGCAGGTCTATCCATCATGATGCCCTTTCTTTATGGCATGGATACTGTTTCTGCACTTGCAACTCTAGTCGGGCTTGTTGCCGTTATACCGACTTCAGACACATTTACCTCTGTTTTAATGGGCATTCCTGGTTCAAGTGCAAGCCAAGCTACTGTATTAGATGGATTTCCTCTATCTCAAAAGGGTGAGGCCTCTAGGGCTCTTGCTGCAGCATTCTCTGCCTCACTAATGGGTGGAATTGTTGGTGCAATTATCCTTACTCTTTTTGTACAAATTGCACGGCCTCTAATTCTGACTTTTGGCTCTGCGGAACTCTTTATGCTTGCACTTCTCGGACTATCAATGGTTGGGGTACTTTCAGGTGCAAGCCTCATAAAAGGGCTTGCTGCTTGTGGCCTAGGTCTAATGGTTGGATCAATCGGTGGAGCTCCAGCAACTGGTGAATTCCGAATGACTCTTGGGATTGATTATCTATACGATGGTCTACCTTTAGTAATTGTTGGAATTGGGCTTTTTGCCTTTCCAGAAATAACTGATTTGCTCCGAAAAAACCAAGCTATTGCCAGAGGCGGTTTAATTAAGGGAAAGTGGTTTCAGGGAGTACGTGATGTTTTTCAAAATTGGTTTCTATGCCTGAGATGTGCAAGCATCGGTACACTAATCGGTGCTATTCCAGGTCTTGGTGGCACAGTAGTTGATTGGATTGCATATGGACATGTCGTACAAACAGCCAAAGACAAAACCCAATTTGGTAAGGGTGATATTCGCGGTGTCCTAGCCCCTGAATCAGCAAATAATGCTAAAGAAGGTGGGGGTTTAGTCCCGACGCTCCTTTTTGGTATTCCAGGATCAGGTGCGATGGCTGTATTTTTAGGAGGAATGGTACTACTAGGAATTGAGGCTGGGCCTGCTATGGTCTCAAGTGGCCTAGACTTAACATATACAATCATTTGGTCTTTAGCATTGGCAAATGTGATAGGTGCAGGCAGTTGTATGTTTTTAGCCAGACCAATCTCACGCCTAACAGCAATCCCCTTTAATCTGCTTGCTCCGTTTATGATCATGGTAGTTAGTTTTGCAGCCTTTCAGGCTACACGACAATTCATGGACCTTGTTGCCCTTATAGGAATTGGTATGTTAGGCGTGGCTTTGAAAAGATTTGGTTGGTCTAGGCCAGCATTCCTAATTGGGTTCGTACTTGCTTCACAAGCTGAAAGCTACCTAAATTTAGCCGTGCAATTCTATGGATGGAACATGCTGACTAGACCAGGAGTAGTAATTATTTTAAGCATTACTATTGCCTCAGTCTGGTTTAGTTCACGTAGCAATAAGGATTCTAAAAATACTGAAATTCAATCTGAGAATGCTCCTCATACTGCTCAGGCAAAAATTAAACTACCTCAAATTTTATTTTTAACAGGACTTCTTGCATTTTTGATCTATTCAATCTGGAGCAGCTTACAATTGTCTCCACTTGGAAGAATGTTCCCACTAGGAATTGGATTTGGAACAGTATGTTTATGCTTTTATCTTCTGATGATGCTGCAAGTAGGCCCAGAAACTAATGCAGCTAATTATGATTTAGAATATTCAACCGCAAGTAAAACCAATGAAAAGCATACTGCTTTGTGGCGGAATGCGATTTGGTTTGCCGTACTAATAGGCATCACTGCATTAGTGGGTTTTCAGCTAGGAGTGCTATTCTTTTTTATAGTATTTTTAAAATTAAAAGCACTCCAAAACTGGCATATAACGATCATGTTATCAGTTGCTGCACTATTGCTAATTAGCTTTCTAACCAATTTTCTTTTGGTAGAGCTGCCTGCTGGTCTATTGTCATTTTATATAGATCTACCTTGGCTATTAGGACAACTACAGTGAGTCAACGCGGTATTCCCTGTCTTTTTATGCGTGGTGGAACCTCACGAGGACCTTTTTTTCGCCTCACAGACTTACCAATAGATGAGGAAAAACGAAAAAAAGTGCTTCTTGCAGCTTTGGGTTCTCCAGATATTCGCCAAATTGACGGTTTAGGTGGTGCAAATATGTTGACCAGTAAAGTCGCCATAATTAACTCTTCAGAGAAAGAAGGAATAGATATTGACTATTTATTTGCACAGGTTTGGTTAGACAAAGCCATCGTAGACATAACCCCTTCATGTGGAAACATGTTATCAGGAGTAGGGCCATTCGCAATTGAAAGAGGTATGGTAAAAGCAAAAAAAGGTGAAACAGTCATAAGAATTTACAATGTGAATACTGGAAGCACAATTGAATCAGTCATCCAGACCCCCAATGGCCAAATCACTTATGAAGGAGTACAACACATAGACGGAGTACCTGGCACTGCAGCCCCTATTCTCCTTAAATTCTCTGATGTTGTTGGTTCAAAATGTGGTGCACTTTTCCCAACGGGTGAAACCAAAGAAAAAATAGATGGCATAACGGTGAGCTGTGTAGATGTAGCAATGCCAATGGTAATGATGCGTGCTAGCGATTTAGGCATAACAGGATATGACACAAATAACATATCTAACAATAGCAATCTGATGAATCGCATAGAAAGGATTAGGCTTGAAGCAGGAAAACGTATGGGTCTAGGTGATGTAACAGACAAAGTCATCCCCAAAGTAAGTCTTCTAGCAAAACCTCGTTTCGGCGGTACAATTTACTCCTGCTACCTCACACCACATCATGTGCATGATGCTCATGCTGTAACAGGAGCAATCTGCGTTGCATGTAGCGCTTTAATTAAAAAGACCATTACAGAAAAAATATCAAATGATAATAGTAGCGTTTCTCAAAATGTCCAGATTGAACATCCAGCTGGTGCCTTTGATATAACACTAGAATTATCTGGTAAAGGAAAAAACACACAAGTACTTAATGCAGGTGTTGTTCGTACTGCACGAAAAATAATGGAAGGTGAAGTATTTATCCCAGAGAGACTCTGGCCCTAAACATAACTACCACTCCACTGCGGGATATTAATTTTTATAATTCCTTTACAAAGGTCTTCTCAAAGACTCTAAATTCAAAAATTGTAGCTACTTAATGGGTGAAATTGATGAAGTGTGATTCACATTTTCAGCCTTCTATTCTATTCTATTCTGATAAAGCACAGTTAAAAGGCTTTAGCTCATTACCAGGCACAGCTATCCAAAGAGCTTCCATAATTATTGGTTCTGTAAAATTTATTGGATCTGTAATTTGAGCTACCCAAGCCAATTGAGTCCCATCAGAACTAACTGTAAATCGCTCCTCAATAACCGAGATTTCACTCTGAGGAGTTCCAAGATCATCAATAAACCGCCACCCAATATCGGTAGTGCGAATACGCAATGAATTTCCTTCCCAGCGACCAATTGAGTGTCCCATTCGAGGATGCGATCTCCAGTTGCCATTATCTTGACCAGTCATCTGGATATACCTGATACCATCCCATTCTTCCAAAAGCAAAACTAAATCCTCACCTTGCGTAATAAATTGAATTGGATATGGGTTATCCATAGCTGTTGGTATTCCAGGAGGTATACAACGCAGCGCAGGATCTTGAGATGCATCATAAACAGCAATTGCAGCCTGACCTGCTTCCGTAAGTGGATATTGAGTGTTCCCATATCCAGTCCTTGGCCTATTGTCTGTTGGCACCCATACCTTTAGCAGAGCAATTTTTGGATCAAGACGCGCCCCAAGATCTCGCGGTGTAGCACGTTCAATACTATAACGACGAGCAATATCAGCATTGAGTGCTAATTCTTCATTGTTTGCCAATGTAATGGCGCCAGCAAACATTGCTTTTCGACCTTCCCTTCCCATTCGCCCATAAATACTTATACGATCGCCTATATTGATCATGTCGCGAACTACCCCAATCCTCTCTAGGGTATTCACAGAACCAAACTCGATCTCCCATGATTCAACCTCATCGTTCTCACTTCGAACTGATAGAAGAAAACGAACATGCGGATTCCTCCAAAAGATCGATAGAATCTCGCCCTCTATTTCTCCAAAAATATCTCTTTCATAAAGACCTGTTGCCGCATGATGTGAATTAGCATTAGCAAAAAACAATAGAGTTACAACAAAAAGTCCCCAAAATCGCATCATGAAAGTCTCCTGACTAGTAACCGATCATTCCCTATTCTATTAGAAAGACAAGTTACTTGGATAATAATGGAGTTACACCCGTATGTTATTCTCGCTTTCGGCTCTTATGCTACGTATTGAATCATAAATAAAGAGTTTGCTTAAGACGACAAATCAGAGTTGGAACGTATAAGGTAATTTACATCAGTAGCAAAAGAACTGATTAATAGCAGAAGGCCCGTTAGGGCAATACCATTACTTAATAACTGACCGGTAATAGGTGAAATACTTATGATCAACGCCACAGCCTGTACAATAAACGCAGCTTGGCGTCTTCGGCTTGGCGGTAATTCTTCAAGTAAGACAGGAAAAAAATACCCTAAAACTACATATATGTAGCGCAGAAACCCCGCAAAAAGAATCCATACTCCAGCTTTGTCATACTGCCATACTAGAACTGAGATAATCAGAAGTAAGATCGCGTCAGTTTCCATATCAAAACGTGCGCCAAAATCGTTAGCAAGCTGAAAATATCTGGCAATCCATCCATCAACACCATCTAATACAAGCACAGTAGATGAAATTAATACAACTAACCACGGAGCTTGATAGTCTCCTACTAAACCAAATAAAAGCGCAACTAAACTCCAGCGAATTAGGGTCACCTTATTTGCTAATCCGAAAGTTTGGGTAGATAAAAATCTAGTTGCTAGAGTTATCACAATAAACGATCCAGCGAGAAAGACTAAAATCACTTTCCATAAAAATAAATCGCCAAGTTCAAAATGAAACTGGCAAAAGAACGCAACTATTATTAGAAATATAAAAACTAATGCTGTTGATTTAAATAAATCTTTTATCAAAGCTGTATAAATCATAGAGTTAAATTAATAATCCACTAAATTAAAAACTTGCATGTTTTTATACCTCTTGCAAGTATTGCTTTTTGTTATTCTTGAAAATCGGTTCTCTTTATGTCGAAAAAAAGCGTAAGCGCTTTCTGGATTGCAAATCCAGGCATGGGCGAAATTCGAACGCACCCTATAGAGAAACCACGTGAGGGAGAGGTAGGCATTAAAACCCTCTATAGCGCTATTAGCCGCGGCACAGAGTCTCTAGTATTTAACGGCAATGTTCCTATTAGTGAATTTGACCGCATGCGCGCACCCTTTCAAGAAGGAAACTTCCCTGGTCCTGTAAAGTATGGATATATAAATGTCGGAATTATCGATCAAGGCCCTGAAAAATTTCTAGGCAAATCTGTTTTTTGTCTTTATCCGCATCAAACCTATTATGTTGTACCTGAAGAACATGTTTACGTTTTACCAGACAATGTACCGGAAAAAAGAGCAGTTCTTACAGCAAACATGGAAGCAGCGGTAAATGGATTATGGGATGCAACGCCTAAAATAGGTGACAGGATAACTATAGTCGGTGGTGGCATTTTAGGTTTTCTATTTGCATGGCTAACGGCTCCCATTCCTGGCTGCGCTGTTGAAATTGTAGATACTAATACAGATAAAGCACCTATAGCAGATGCTTTGAATATTCCCTTTAAACATCCTAGCGAGATAAGACCGAACTCAGATTTGGTAATACATACAACTGGAACGAGCGATGGGCTATCTGTTTGTCTACAATGCGCTGGGTTTGAGGCCAAAATAATTGAAATGAGCTGGTTTGGTAATCAACAAGTTTCAGTGCCACTGGGTGAGAAATTCCACTCACAAAGACTTACCCTACAATCTTCTCAGGTTTCCTCAATACCTGCACTGCAACAAGGAAGATGGTCTTCAAGAAGAAGAATGGAATTGGCTTTACGCCTTCTTAGTGACCCTGATTTAGATGCACTTATAACTGGAGAAAGTCATTTTGATGAGTTACCCAATTTAATGCAAAAGCTAGCAAAAACAGCAAGTAATACTCTTTGTCATCGTATTAAGTACACTAACTAAAACATAAACCTTAGAAAGAGAGAATAAAATGTATACCGTCTGTGTTAGAGACCACTTTATGATTGCTCATAGCTTCACAGGTGATATTTTTGGGCCAGCGCAAGAGTTACATGGCGCAACATATGTAGTTGATGCCGAATTCCGAGGTTTAGAACTTGATACAAATGGCGTAATTGTAGATATTGGTTGCGCAGGTAAAGTTTTAAAATCAATTTTAGAAGATCTTAATTATAAGAATCTTGATGAGAATAAAGATTTTTCTGATAAAAACACAACAACTGAATTCCTAGCTTACACCGTTTTCCAAAGGCTATTAACATGCATTCAGCAGGGTGACTTAGGCCCCTCAGCCTCTTCATTAGATTCAATGCGAATAACTTTACATGAATCTCATGTGGCATGGGCAGCTTATGAAGGTAAAATTAATGGGGATATCTAACGAGTGACAACTCGGCTTAAGCTCGATTTCATACTACCAGGAAAACTACAAACAAAAACTGGCGGGTATATATACGACCGACGGATTGTTGAAGGGTTAAAAAGCCTTGGCTGGGAAGTATCGCTACACTGCCTTGACCCAAGCTTTCCCTTCCCAACGGTGACAGCCTTAGCTCACGCGAGAAAAATATTTTCTGCACTTCATTCCGGCAATCTAGTAATAATAGATGGACTTGCTCTAAGCGGCATGCCAGATCTTTTAAAAGAGCATATGAAACGTCTACGACTAATTGGGCTAATTCATCACCCACTCGCTCTTGAATCTGGGCTTAGTTCTAAAAAACGCCAAATATTGTATAAAAGGGAAAAACAGTGTTTAAAAATAGTAAAACGAACATTTGTTACTAGCGAATGGACTAAAAAGAAAATTAGCGACCTTGGGATACCAAGTAATAAAATTAGAGTAGTAATCCCAGGCACTGATAAAGCTACCCTTACAAATAGGTCATTCAATGGATTAATCAATATGCTTTGTGTTGCCACACTAACCCCAAGAAAAGGACATTCCTTACTATTTGAAGCAGTAGCAAAACTCCCTAAAGACTCCTGGCATCTTACGTGTATCGGAAGCCTCAAACGCGACATTCCTACAGTAAAAAAATTACGCGCTCAACTTAAAAGATTAAAATTAATTGATAATGTGACGCTCTTAGGAGAAATAAGCTCTGAAGAATTATCTATTCACTATCAAAATACTGATTTATTTGTATTAACCTCTCATCTCGAAGGTTACGGAATGGTGCTTGCTGAGGCAGTGGCTAGAGGACTACCAATCATATGCACTGATGCTGGGGCAATATCGAGCACACCGGCAGGACGAGCTGCAATGCTTATTCCAGAAGGAGACCTTAATAAATTAACCAAAGCACTACTAACTGTAACAAATGAAGTCAATTTTCTGAAACAACTAGCAAACAGATCAATTAGTGTAAGAAATGACCTGCCAACATGGGATCAGAGTTGTGAAAAATTTTCTGCTTATCTCAGAGAAATAAGTTGACAAAATTTTCATCTAACTGGCTTCAAGAGCGTGAACCAATAGACAACAGATCACGTTCAGGAAAGATCATTCAAAACCTATCTCAAATACTTAACCACCAACCTTTAAAAATAATAGATTTAGCAACAGGAACCGGTGCTAACCTTCGTTATTTATGCGATCAAATTAAAGGTCATCAAATATGGACTCTGATCGACCATGACGAGGCCCTATTAAAAGAAATTCCTTCAAAAACTCAGCAATGGGCGATCAATAAAAATGTCTTTATCGAAGAAAAAAATAATGAAATAAAAATAAAAAATAATGAGCACGAATACCAAATAAACATAGAACAGCAAGACTTATCTGATTTAAAAAGAATTTATTTTCCTAAAAAATCGTTAATCACAAGTTCTGCTTTACTAGACTTAGTCTCATTTGACTGGCTAAAAACTTTAGCAATGAAGTGCAGTAATTCTGAATCTATTATCCTATTTTCTCTCAATTACGATGGTTATATTGATTTCAAGCCGTACGAGCCAGAAGATGAATATGTCCGTGCACTTATTAATAAACACCAAACTACAAACAAAGGATTTGGCAAAGCAATGGGACCCAACGCCTGCCATCAAGCAATTCAGATTTTTAAAAAAGCAGGATATAACGTGCAAAGCAGTCGAAGTGACTGGAAAATTTACCAAAATGATAAAAACTTACAAAAACTCCTAATAGATACTTGGTTAAAGGCTGCCATTGAGATTGCTCCAAATGAAATGGAGAAATTACAGGATTGGGGCAAAAGAAGGCTGTCTCATATTGTTTTAGAACACTCTAAACTAACTGTAGGTCATATAGATCTTTTGGGATGGTTATAAATTTATGTTCAATTAATCCTACTGATTCCAGGCAACTCTGAATCAATCTCAGCAACCTCCCTATCAATACTTCGTAAATCACAATCAAAAAGTATATCGTTGCCCATTCTAAACACACGCGAATGTGGTCTCAAACAATCTTTAAGTCTCTTTTTTGGAGTTACGCGTATTCCTGGTATTCCCTCACCTATGACCAATGGTGAAATAGCAATTTGCAACCGATTAAGCAAATTCTTCTCCAAAAAACCCGAAACAGTCTTACCTCCTCCTTCCACAAACACTGTCATCAAACCTCGACTGTTTAGAGCGTTCAAAAGACTTTCTAAGTCTAGTCTGCCATTAATCAAAGGAACACCAATTAATGAAACCGTTTCATTTTTAGAAAACACATGAGACTTGATCTTTTCATCAAAGAAAATCAGCGTCTCAGATACTTCATCAGTAAAGATACTTAAATCAGAAGGCAGTCTTAGTTGTGGATCTATTATGACTCGTACCGGATGTTTCCCTTTTACCTCTCTAGTCGTCAATCTGGGATTATCAGAAAGTGCAGTACCAGCACCTACAACTACAGCATCACACAGTGCTCTCATTCTGTGTAGATGTAAGATATTTTCTCGACCTGTGACGTAATTAGAATCACCTGAGCTAGCAGCAATGTACCCATCTAATCCTTGGCCTAGATGGCCTATAACAAAAGATTTTTGCAACGGGCTATTACAGATAGGCAAGTACAAATCAAGAAAATCTCGAATTTCGGCACTGAGGTCCGAGAAATATGTCCAGCCTAATGAATCATCCCACACCAAAATAGCTCGACTATCTCCAATTGGCAGGCTAGAAAACTTGTCTTTCTCGTCAAGACCATATCTAGCTCCATGCCCCGGAGTATTGCCATTTTTTGTCCAACAAATGGCAGCAAATAACATATTCCATATAAACTTAGTATTCATCTCAACACTAATACACTCCATCTTAGTTTGGTTTTATGAAAACTATATAGGAAAATCACACCTTAGCCAGAGTAAGCCACTAGCTGTTATCCTAGCAACCAGAAAAGATCAGGTAGAATAAATGAACCCAAATGAATTAAATGGGTGTACTGAGGCACTACAAACTGAACGGGCTGTAGAAGAAATACGGCGTGGTCGTGCCATAGAACTTGTTGAAAAAGAAAACATTTGGCTCATTGCGGTGGTAGACACCCTTGAACAGCCAGTTTTTCACCATTTGCAGTCAACATATAATGACTCAATAAAATTACTATTAACTCCCCAAAGAGCCAAGGCTGCTGGACTATGCGAGGATCAAACCAATCCACTAGAACTTGATTTACAAAGAAATATCAAATTAGATGAGCTTAGAGCTCTAGCTGGATTTGAACCATCATTTTCTAAAGATGTAATTCTGAATGCAAAGCCGAGCGAGAATCTAAAAGTTGCATCGGCAGCCTTTCGTTTAGCTAAGCTTGGTAAATTATTGCCATCACTTTTGATAACACCAAGTAAAAGCGCTAATCATTCAAACGTTGTAAGTATTAACACTACAGATATTAACGCTCCTGAACTTGTAGGACAAAAATTAAAACTTATTAGTAAAGCTCGTGTGCCTCTGCTTGATTCGGCAAAATGTGAAATAGCAGTATTTCGGCAACAACAAGGGTTTGGGGAGCATTTAGCGATTGTAATTGGTACCCCGGATCCAAAAACCACTACTCCTGTTCGCTTACATTCTGCATGCCTAACTGGAGATTTACTCGGTAGTCTTCGTTGTGATTGTGGAGATCAATTACGAAGAGCTGTGAGCCATATGAACTCTTTAGGAGGAGGTGTACTTTTATACCTTGATCAAGAAGGACGTGGCATTGGTCTAACTAACAAATTACGTGCCTACGCACTCCAAGACGCAGGTCTAGATACTCTGGATGCAGATCAATATTTAGGTTTCTTACCTGATGAACGCACGTACGAAGTTGCTGCAGCTATGCTCAAAGAAATTAAGATTACAAAAATCAAACTATTAACCAATAATCCATCTAAGATAGATGCATTAAAAAGTCATGGAATTAATGTTACTGGACGTCTCCCATTAATCGCTCCTGTTAACTCTCACAACCAACGTTATCTTAAGGCAAAACTAGATCGGGCCGGTCATCTGAGCGAATAATCCACTTTAGGTAATTTGAAGTTTAATTTTTAATCACACTTAATGGTGTGTCAGCAACTTCCTGCAGAAGCTTTACAAGACAATCAATCAAATACTTCAGATAAGTTGCTCCTCGCTTTGAATCACCATCTGCTGCATTACCGCAAACTCCATCAGAATTAAGATCATGACTCATCCAACCAACACCAACAGGCTTTTCCACACCGAGAAATTCATTATGAAATGAAATTTCAGCAGGCAAACCAGGGAAATTTCTTAGCTCCTCCTCACGCACTAAATCTGGCCTTAAGTGCATTATTAAAGATGTTTC
>PBDA01000056.1 GCA_002718345.1 Rhodospirillaceae bacterium | reverse complement strand
GCCACGTGTGCTCCATGGTTTGACCTGTTCTAGGGGCCCCATAAACATTTCATAAAGCCTGAAGGCATCTGCTCCATAGACTTCAATAACCTCATCCGGATTTACCACATTGCCCCGACTCTTGCTCATTTTATGGGCACGCGCCTCAACATGAACGCTTTTGTCATCTGCTAAAACAAAGTTATCATTTTTTTTCGTTACATCATTTGCGCTAATAGTTATACGCCTGACACTAGCACCATTTCTCTTATCTTGGTTAGAGGTGACAAATTCAGCAGAAACGGCACGATTATCTTTATCTACAAACTTTACATATTCTAATTCACCCAAAATCATGCCCTGATGTACAAGTTTCTTAAAAGGTTCTGGTGTAGTTACGATGCCAGCATCAAATAGAACTTTATGCCAAAAACGGGCATATAAAAGGTGCAACACTGCGTGCTCAGCTCCACCAACATAGATATCCACTGGCATCCAGTACTGCTCGGATTCCTTAGACACCAATTCCTCATCATTTTTAGGGTCAAGAAATCTAAGGTAGTACCAACAGGAACCAGCCCATTGTGGCATCGTATTGGTTTCCCTGAGCGCTATTTTTCCTGTATCAGGATCACGTGTTTCCAGCCAATCAAAAGCTGTTGCTAATTGTCCTTCGGGTCTTCCGGTAGGGGCGAAATCTTCTAATTCAGGTAGAAGAACTGGCAAATTTTCATCTTCCACTGCTTTTGCCTCGCCATCCACAAAAATTATTGGGAAAGGTTCACCCCAGTAACGTTGTCTGGAGAAGAGCCAATCTCTAAGTTTGTAATTTATTCTATGAGTTCCGTGTTCATGTTTTTCTAACCAATTAATCATTTTGGTTTTTGCTTTTTCCACCCCTAGGCCGTTAAGAAAATCACTGTTTATTGCGGGGCCATCTCCTGTATATGCCGCACCTTTGAAATCGGCTGGAGGCTCAACTGTACGGATGATTGGTAAAGAGTGGATTTCAGCAAATTCCCAGTCGCGTTGATCTTCACCAGGGACTGCCATGATTGCACCAGTTCCATAGCCAGCTAATACATAGTCAGCCACCCAAATTGGAATTTCCTCATTATTAGCAGGGTTAATAGCATAGCTTCCTGTAAATACTCCGGTTTTTTCTTTTTGCAGATCAGTGCGTTCTAGTTCACTTTTACGAGCAGCGATTTTTCGATAGGCATTAATCTGCTTTTTCTGATTTGGCGTCGTTATTAATTCAACTAGTGTATGTTCAGGTGCAAGAACCAAGTATGTGGCGCCGAATAGCGTATCAGGTCTAGTAGTAAAAACTTGTATCGTATTTTTTGATGTAGTTAGAGAAAAATTAATTTCTGCTCCTTCGCTACGTCCAATCCAGTTACGTTGCATTTCTTTGGTGCTATGTGGCCAATCTAGTTTATCTAAGTCTTGTAGAAGATCATCAGCATACTCAGTAATTCGAAGCACCCATTGTTTTAAGGGACGTCGTTCACAGGGGAAATCGCCCACTTCTGATTTCCCATCAATAACTTCTTCATTAGCAAGCGTTGTACCCAGTTCAGGACACCACCAAACAGGTTTTTCTTCTTGATAGGCAAGCCCACGTTCAAAAAGTTTTTTGAAAATCCACTGAGTCCACTTGTAATAAGAGGGATCAGTTGTATTAATCTCTCGGCCCCAATCATAGGAAAATCCTAATTTTTTGAGTTGCTCACGAAATCGCTTGATGTTTCGCTCTGTAGTGAGTTTAGGATGTGTCCCTGTTTTGCGCGCATATTCTTCGGCAGGTAATCCAAATGCATCCCAACCAATAGGGTGAAGAACATTAAATCCACACATTCGCTTGTAACGCGCAACTATGTCAGATGCCGTATAGCCTTCCGGATGCCCTACATGTAGTCCCTCACCACTTGGGTAGGGGAACATGTCAAGGATATAGAATTTAGGGCGTGTCGGATCAAAATCAGTTGAAATATGAAATGTCTGGTTGTCTTCCCAGTATTTTTGCCACTTATTTTCAATCGCTTTAAATGGATAAACTGCCATGTTGTGAGCTATCTCCAGCCAATTTGGGCTGCTTTATTATAGTTAGTGTAATGAAACCTTTTTCTGACGCTGTCGGATGATCTTTGCAAACTCGGTTAGAATCAAGCTGTATGAACTATATAACCTCATTTATTAGACTCGGGAACCAGGTTCGACGGCTTCATTCCGTGATGATAATTCTTGTTTTTCTCATCCTCAGCGGTTGTGGTTTTCAGTTGGAAGGCTCACGGGCTTTGCCCATTTCTCTTGCCAAAACATATCTTGACACTAATAAACCTTACACTGAATTTTATGAAAGCTTAACGGGTATACTTGGTGTGAGAGGCGCTGAAGTAGTGAAGGCTCAACAGGAAGCTGTTGCTATCTTGCGAATACTAGAAGACACAAGCGGACAAAGGATACTATCAGTCTCGGCAAGAAACACGCCGCAGGAGTATGAAATTTTTTATGCCGTCACTTTCTCGCTTGAATCCAAGGGCTCCACTTTGATTGAAAATGAAACTGTGATTGTTACCCGAAGCTATTCATATGATGCAACCCAAGTTTTGGGTAAGAGCATTGAGGAACAAATTTTGCGCGAGTCATTAGCGCAAGATCTAGCGCGTCAGATTATTCGATTGATAGAGGCTAATCTACCAATCAGTTCAATGGTTCAAAGTTAATCATTAGGCTAAACGGTAGATATATCAGGCTATGAGTTATAGCGAACTTCGAATGCTTAATTTGCCGAGTCTCAATGTAATTCTAAGCGCATATGGTCTGGAATTAATTCAAGTTGAAGAAGAAGCATCTATACCTGCATCGTATTGGGGGGAGCCCGAAGCAGGTCTCGCGGGCAGATGCATATTTGCTCGTCCTGATACTCCAACACACTCTCTGCTTCACGAAGTTGCGCATTATGTATGTATGTCAAAAGCAAGAAGATCTACGCTATGGCGAAATGCGGGGGGCGATACAGAAGAGGAGGATGCAGTGTGTTTTTTACAGGTTTTATTATCAGATTATTTACCAGGGTGTGGGAGAATAAAACTCCTTAAGGATATGGATGATTGGGGTTACACGTTTAGAGAAGGTAGTGCAAATGCATGGTTCTATGGAGATGGGGGTAGCGCACGCCGATGGTTATTAGCTAAAGGCATTGTGGATTACCAAGATAGTCCTACTTGGCGGTTGCGTTAGTCCAGTCAAGCCTTAATTTATAGCTTAGTAGGGTTTGGCGAATCACCATATAGAGATTTAGGGTCAAAGACTTTTTTGTTCTCTGTGAATTCCAGCTTTATTGGCTTATCTTGACTTCCTAGAGGGATTCGCCGGTAGAAGCAAGAGCGATAGCCAACATGACAGCTTGCACCTCCGCTAACATCTACTTTTAGCCATATGCAATCTTGATCATCATCAATCATCAGTTCACGCACGTTCTGAACAAGGCCGCTTGTTGCTCCCTTATGCCAAAGTACGTCGCGGCTTCTACTATAATAGTGTGCTTCACCAGTTTTAACAGTTAGTTTGAGAGCCTCTGCATTCATATATCCTTGCATAAGCAACTCACCTGACTTGTAATCAGTGGTAACCGCAGGAATAAGCCCGTCACTATCAAATTTAGGCGCCAGTTCAACGCCTTCTTCTACCTCTACTACACTAGAGCGTTGGCTAAATTCACTCGTCATTGGGTTTTGGCTCCATTGTCACATTAATGTGTAATTATAGGATAACTAGTGGATGAGCTACCCCTCAGTAGGGGTATCATAGCTGCCTGTGGGTAAAAATCAGGGAATAATTACTGTCATATGGGTTTGATTCTACATAATACTTTGACTAGGCGGCGTGAAAAGTTTGTGCCCAACAATCCAGAGCGGGTAACAATGTATGTCTGTGGCCCCACAGTCTACAATTTTTCCCATATTGGAAATGCTAGACCACCTGTGGTTTTTGATGTTCTAGCAAGACTTCTGAGAAGAAAATATGAGCTTCTTTATGTTCGAAATGTTACAGATGTTGATGACAAAATAAATGCTGCTGCAGAAAGTGAAGGCATAGGAATCAACGAATTAAGCGGTCGTTACCTTAAGGCCTATCATGAGGATATGTCATTGCTAGGTGTCTTGCCGCCCGATATTGAGCCAAAAGTTACTGAGCACATTCCGGAAATAATTTTGTTTATAGAGGGTCTGCTTAAATCTAGTTTCGCCTATGTGGCTGAAGGTCATGTTCTTTTTTCAGTAGAGAGTTTTAAGTTCTATGGTGAGCTTTCTGGTAGAGACCAGAAAGAGTTAATTGCAGGAGCAAGGGTTGAGGTTGCTCCATATAAGAAAAATCCCGCAGATTTTGTTCTTTGGAAGCCCTCTCATAAGGCTGATATCGGCTGGGATAGCCCTTGGGGTTATGGAAGACCTGGATGGCACATAGAGTGTTCAGCCATGGTAGAAACCCACTTAGGACATACAATTGATATTCATGGAGGTGGATTAGATTTGGTTTTTCCTCATCATGAAAATGAAGTGGCTCAGAGTACGTGTGCTCATGGAGGAGAGGTCTATTGTAGCTATTGGGTACATAATGGCTTGGTTAATATTGAAAGCGAAAAAATGTCTAAATCTCTCGGTAATGTACTTCTGGTTAGGGACCTTTTGTCATTAGCTCCAGGTGAGGCAGTCCGTTTGGGATTATTGACAGCTCATTATCGCCAACCACTTGATTGGAGCTCGACTGTATTGAAAGAATCTCACCAGAAACTTGACAGAATGTACGGCGCACTTCGTGAAGCTGGTATACAAGGTGAGCGAATTAAAGCGCCCAATAGTTCTCCGCCAACATCTGTCATTGAAGCTTTAGAAGATGACCTAAATACACCAAAAGCCTTAGCAGAGCTTTTTAATTTAACTAGAAAAATAAATAGAGAAACGGACATAAAAAAACGCGGAAAGCTTGCGGAAGAACTTAGGGCTGGAGGATGGTTGCTTGGTTTGCTTCAGGGTGACCCAAATTCATGGTTCGTTGAGGCGAGATCTTCAGATGCCCTAGCTGAGAGTGAAATAAGATGCTTAGTAGAAGAAAGAGAGTCTGCGCGAAAGAATGGGAATTTTGGTGAGGCTGACCGAATAAGGGATGAATTAATTAAAAATGGAATTGCTATAGAAGATAGTCTAGAGGGGCCACGTTGGCGCCGTCTGAGATAAAATAGAGATTATTATGTCTCGTCTATTCTCCAATGTTTTAATAAAGCTTGTCCGTTCTTATCAAGTGCTTCTGTCACCCATTCTAGGCAGGAGATGTTTACACACCCCAACTTGCTCAGCTTATGCTATTGAGGCTATAGAACGTTTTGGGCTATTAAAGGGCGGTTTACTCACCGCTAAGAGAATTTTGAAATGTCATCCATGGGGCACTTACGGCTATGATCCTGTTCCTGAGACGAATACGGATAGAGTGCCTTAACAAGACTTTGATTTTAGGAAGATAATATGAGTATAGACATAAGAATTTTAGATATTATTTGTTGTCCAGTAACTCGGCTTCCTATTGAGGCAATGTCAGAAGCAAAACTGCATGAGCTTAATGCTTGTATTAGAAAGTCGCAGATTTTTGATCGTAATGGGACAGCATTGGAAAAAGAATTGCAGGAAGCACTTATTACGCGTGATGGAAAACTCGCATATCCTGTTGAGAATGGAATTCCAGTGCTTTTGGAAGGACGAGGGATCGATCTTTTGCAGATGGAGAGTTTGTGAAAGTTAATTTAGCCCAGTTAACAAGCCACTTAAGCCGTGATTTAGCTCCGGCATATTTGGTTGCTGGAGATGAACCATTGTTAGTTTCTGATGCATTACGTGAGATTCGTTCAGCAGCAATGAGATCCGGTTTTGAAGACCGGGAACAACATGTTGTTGAAAGAGGTTATAACTGGGCGGCTTTAGAAGCTGGCACGGAGAATTTATCACTCTTTTCGAGCAAGCGTATTATTGAATTAAGAATTCCAAGCCCTCGTCTAGGCGTGGAAGGAGGAAAGACTATACGAAAGATGGTTGAGCACCCAGTCCCAGATTGTTTGCTACTTATAGCAACAACCAAACTTGATAGAACTGCAAGTCAAAGTGCATGGGTGAAATGTATTGAACACGGTGGTGTTGTATTACAAGTTTGGCCAATTGATCGGCAAAAACTTCCTAATTGGATTGTTCAGCGAGCGAAATCTATAGGTCTTGATATGAGTGGTGCTGCATCGGAACTTTTGGCTGAAAGGATAGAGGGAAACCTGCTTGCAGCAGACCAGGAACTTCAAAAACTCTTAATGCTATTAGGCAAAGGCTCTGTCAGCGAGAAAGCGGTAGTGGAATCTGTCGCTTCTAACGCTCGTTTTGACGTTTTCAGTCTTATGGATGCAATGTTAGCTAGAGATGATAAACGGACTATGAGAGCTCTAAATGTATTGCAAGATGAGGGGGCATCTCCATCTTTGGTGTTATGGGCGGTTAGTCGTGAACTATTTTTGTTGGCCCGTCTTAAAGCTGCAGTGCTTGTGGGCGATCTAGAAGTAACTGCTATGCAACGGAACAAAGTTTGGAAAAATCGTCAGCCTCTTGTGAGCAGAGCATTAAAAAGGTGTCATATGAATGAATTGATAGCTCTTATAAAACGAGCATCACATGTAGATAATGTTATAAAGGGAATTGCAAAGGGTAACCCTTGGAATGAGTTAATTGGTCTAGTGATAGAAGTATTAAGACCTACTCAATCCCAGCCAACAGATAAAGCTCACTGGCAGGCTAATTGATTAAAATTATGCAGCCAATCGGAGTATTCGGTGGCACATTTGATCCTATTCATAATGGACATTTACGAACCGCTTTGGAGGTTCTAGAAAATTTGTCATTAGCAAAAGTCTATTTTATTCCATGTGGCCAGTCACCGTTGCGTAGCAAGTGTATTGCCACAAGCGCTACTCGGTTAAGAATGGTGCAAGCTGCTATAGCTTCGGAGAGTCGTTTTGTCTTGGATGAGCGAGAGATAGTAAGAAATGGACCCTCTTACACAATTGATACGCTGGCTGAGCTTCGGAATCAATATAAGGATCACCCAATATGCCTTATTCTGGGAATGGATGCTTTTCTTGATCTGCCAAAATGGCATAGATGGAAGGAGCTGATTGAGTTAGTCCATATAGTAGTTGCTCATAGGCCAGGGTGGAGTGCCCCTAATGAAGGGGAATTGGGATCATTCGTGCTTGAATATCGTGTGCAAAAAGCGCAAGAATTGATACAAAAAAGCAGAGGCAAAGTATTTATTATGCCAGTAACACAGTTAGAGCTTTCAGCAACACAACTAAGATCAGGATTACAATTAGGACTTGATCCAACGTATCTTATGCCCGAATCCGTTGCGGCAATTATTAAAGAAACGGATTGTTATACACAAAAGTTTCTATCTAATGCAGATGAGTAGTACTGATCTAAACACAATAGTTGTTGAATCATTGAAGGAGCTAAAAGCCCAATCAATTAAATCGATGGACGTTCGCCATTTGACATCAGTGACTGATGTAATGGTTCTTGCTACGGGACGTTCTGATCGGCATGTTCGTGCTTTAGCAGACTCAGTTATAGAGTCGTGCAAACGCATCCAAACAAAACCTTTGGGTATAGAAGGCCATGATGCTGGTGAATGGGTATTAGTGGATCTTTCAGATGTTGTCGTTCATGTCATGCTTCCTAAGGTGAGAGAGTTTTATGACCTAGAAAAACTCTGGGATATTCCATCTAGAACAGGGGCTGATGGAATACTATAATTTTTCAAGAGATCAGAAATGTTGATTAAGAAGAACAAGTGTTAATACGTTTGCTTGCGGTTGGGAGGCGTCAGCCAGATTGGGTAACTAGTGGCTTTCAAGAATACGCTAAGCGCATTAAAGGTGCTTGTAAACTAGATTTAATCGAGATTGCTCCTGGTCAACGTTCTAAGGGTAAGTCATCTAGCAAGGCTAAAACTTTGGAAGGAGAACGTCTTCTAAAAGTTGTTTCACCGGAGGCTTATACAGTAGCGCTTACAGTTGAAGGACAAAAATGGTCTACTGTGGAGCTTGTATCAAAATTGGGCTATTGGGAGACTCTGGGTTCTCCAATATGTATGTTTATCGGGGGGGCAGATGGCCTCGAAGATAAAGTCTTAGCTCGTGCAAATGAGCACTGGTCTTTGTCTTCACTTACACTTCCACACGGCCTTGTCCGTGTTGTTGTCGCAGAGGCGTTGTATCGAGCATGGAGTGTCAGACAAAAACATCCATATCATCGCATCTAAGCTTTTATGTAAAAAACTGAACTGTTTTAAAAATTATTGGTAAAGCGAATAGTTTTTTGAGCGACAATAAGGCTTGCTCATTTTTTTGTCTGCGTTAAAACAGGTGAATTTTTCTTATATGAAAGAAGAGATTTTAATAAATGTTTCAGCCCATGAAACACGAGCAGCGCTCGTGGAGGATGGGGTATTGCAGGAGGTAATAATTGAACGAGCTAACCGCCGACGCTTAGTTGGCAATATTTACAAGGGGAAGGTAACTAGAGTCCTTCCCGGTATACAGGCAGCTTTTATTGAATTGGGTTTGGAAAGAGCAGGTTTTCTTCATGCCTCTGAGATTGCTCTTGATTCGGAGAAGGAAAGTGTTGATGCGGGTGTTGATTCTAATATCTATGATTCCCTTAAAGATGGTGATGAATTAATAGTTCAGGTTCTGAAAGATCCACTTGGGACCAAGGGGGCAAGACTCACTACATTCATTACACTCCCATCAAGGTATCTCGTCATGATGCCTAATGGCGAAGGGGTTGGTGTATCGTCAAGAATAAATAGCAATAAAGAACGTGAAAGATTGCGTCAAGCAGTTGAGGGTTTAATAGCTGTCAAATCAAACAAAGCAAGGTATATAGTTAGGACAGCAGCTGAAGAAGCCACTCTAGAGGAGTTAGAGGCAGATATACTCTTTTTGGAAAAGCTCTGGTCATCTATCAAACAAGATATGCCTCAAGCAAATTGTGGAGCTCTCGTATACGAGGAGCTTCCTTTAGAAGTGCGATTACTTCGGGACATGCTCAGCTCAAATATTGATAGAGTTAGAGTCGATTCGGAGCAAACAGCTAATATTTTGAGAGATTTTGCAGATCGGTTCATGTTAGATATTTCATCAACTATAGAACACTATATTAGTGATGCTCCGATTTTTGATTTGTATAGTATTGAGGAAGAAATTGAAAAATCATTGAGAAGGGAAGTGCCTTTAAAGTCCGGTGGTTATCTAATCTTAGATCAGACAGAGGCTATGACAACTGTCGATGTAAATACCGGTGCGTATGTGGGGTCTAGTAATCTTGAAGAAACTAGTTTGTATACCAACCTAGAGGCAGCGGAAGCAATTGCTAGGCAGTTAAGATTAAGAAATTTAGGAGGTATCATCATTATTGACTTCATTGATATGCATGAAGAGAAACATTGTAATCAGGTTTTTCAGACGCTATCCAACTGCTTTACTAGCGATCATGCAAAAACTCAGATCATGAATATGTCACCTTTGGGGCTAATAGAGATGACTCGCAAAAGAAACCGTGAGAGTCTAGAACATATCCTATGCGAGACTTGTCCTAGTTGCATGGGTAGAGGGTATATTAAGAAGCCTGAAACGGTGTGTTATGAGATTTTTAGGGAAATAATGCGACAGCATAAACAATATAATTTTCATGAGCTGCTGGTTTTAGCAAAGCCAGAGGTGATAGAAATGATGATCGATAAGGAATCAACTAGAGTTTCTGAATTAGAAGAGATGACTAATTCTTCTATTCGCTTGCAAAGCGAAAGTTTTTTTTCGCCAAATGAATTTGATGTGGTTCTGATGTAAATGTTTCTAAGTAGTACCAATAGTGATTAAAAAACTAACAAAGCCTTTTATTTCTCTTTTTGGAGGAGTGTTGGTTTTGACCGGCATTGGGTTATTCATTCATAAGTTGTTAATAGCTGATTTGCCCAACTATCAGAATGATATGGAGGTTTGGGCAGAGCAAGAGATGGGTCTAGCTGTGCAATATTCAGAACTCGATGCTCATTTTGGTTTAGCAGGTCTTGAGTTGGTTTTACAAGATCCGGTTATCAGTGAGGTATTAGATAATCAGAATGAAATTTTTAGCGCTAGTGAAGTAAGGCTAGGATTGAATCTTTTTGATTTTCTCATAAAGCAAGAGTTGGCGGTAAATCGACTCACTTTAAGGGGCACAGATTTGGTTGTAGAACGTTCTTTAGATGGAACAGTTCAGTTTCCAGGTAGCGCAGATCTTGCCGCGAATCATTCATTCTCATATTGGAATATACCTTCCATAACAATTGATGTGACAGATAGCACCCTAAGCTATGAAGATCTTAGTCTTGACATTGCTTGGGGATTTGAGGATGTTCGGTTGCAAATAATCAAGTCTAGTGATGATATTGTTTTAGAAGCAAGGGCTGAGGCTCCTGACCAGCTTGGAGGCATTCTTCAGTTTTCCACAGAGTTTAGTTTGGTTGAGAGTATCGAAGAAAGTGGACATGACTGGGGGCTATTCGCCGAAATTAGAGATCTTGATTTAGCAGTGCTTTCTATTTTTCACCCTGAGCTCAGACAACCTTCTTTGTCAGGTCTGGGTGATATTTCTATTTGGTTGGATATGATTGGCTCTGATGTCAATCAAGGCACTATGCAGGTAGCTCTTGACAGTCTAATTTTAGGAACTGATAGTTTTGATCAATTCAACCTTACTGCGGAATGGAGTCGACTCGTAAATGGTTGGACATTATCTGTTAATAATTTGGATGTCAGTCGAAATGGAAACTCATGGCCGGATAATTCTAGTATTGATATCGATGTTATAAATGAGGAAAGTGGTTTATATCAATTGGAGCTAAGCAGTAGCTTTATTCAATTAGAGGATATTTCCCCATTACTATCAATTTTTCCTGAATCAAACATGATTAGCAGCTGGCGAGATTTTTCACCTTTTGGCCAGTTACTAGACCTCAATTTTTACTTGCATCGAGAAATAAATATTCCATGGGAGTACTCTTTAACTGGTTCATTTGATGGCTTTGGTGTGTTGCCTAATAAGCAATGGCCTGGAATTGAAAACCTTGCTGGTGATATTCGGGCGAATTCTGGCGGTGGACAAGCTAGTCTTAGGGGCTCGAATGTTTCAATTGATTTGCCAGTTCTTTTTACTGAACCATTTCAAAGCAATGAAATTGCAGGTGTAGTTAATTGGTGGCAGCAAGAGGGAACTCTCCGGATTGCCACTGAGAAACTTATTATTAGTAATAATCATGCTAACAGTGAAACCTCTCTAGATCTTCTTTATCCTGAGGATAATGAGTCAACGTCTCTAAACCTTACATCATCTATTACTGATTTTGATCTGAGCGTATTAAGAAATTACCTTCCTCAAGGTATTTTATCTCCAGGAGCCTATACGTACTTATCAGAAGCTTTCTCTGAAGGGCATATCAAGGCTGGGGACATTAATTTTTCTGGTCCATTAAAAGCATTTCCTTTTGATGGGGAAGAAGGAAAGTTTGAAGCTAATCTTCAAGTTGAGAATGGCGTGATGAACTATATGCGGGAATGGCCTGTCGCTGAGGAATTAACAGGAACAATTAGGTTCTTTAATGCTAGTTGGCTTGCTGATGGTTCTGGACGTGTTTTGGGCAATGAAACTAAAAACCTTGCTATTGGTATAGAGGATTTTCGAAATCCAGTCGTAAATTTGTCTGCTGATACAATGGGACCACTTGATGACTTTTTGCGTTTTTTAAATGAATCGCCTCCCATTTCCAAACAGTTAGGATCTGAGTTTGCCCGATTATCAGCATATAGTGGGCTTGCTAATGTAGCTTTGGATCTTAGAGTGCCCTTGTATGATCGTTCTGCTTATTTATTGGATTCCATGCTCGAAATTACTGATGGTACGTTGTCGATAAAGGGTTTTGGACCCACTATTGATGAAATAAATGGTGTCTTAGTTCTTCAGGAAGGAAATTTAAGCGGAAAAGGTATTGAGGGAATGTTTTTAGAGGGTCCAATCTTGGCATCAGTGGGTATAGCAGACGACCCAGGCTATTTTGTAGATATTTCTTTGGACGGACAGATAAATATTGAGGCCATTCACCAGCATCTTAATTTTCCTTTTGAGGGTTATCTCACAGGTAACACTAGGTGGGAAGGCAGCATACTTTTGCCTTCGGCAACTTACACCCAAGTTGGAAGAGAGCCACTTAGAATCAGTATTGGATCTACATTATCTGGAGTGGAGTTGGGGTTGCCAGAGCCTTTAAGTAAGTTACCTAGTGACCCAACCAGCTTACAATTGGATTTTATATTCTCAGAAACTGATCGATTAGATGTAAGCGGGCATTTAGGGGCTATGCGTCGTTTTGCACTTAGTTACAGAAATAGGGATGGAGAATTTTCTTTCCGACGAGGAACTGTGCATTTTGGTGGAGGCTATCCATTTTTGCCTCCGAGAGATGGATTAGTCATTAATGGTTCATTGGAACAGCTGCGGTTAGAGGATTGGTGGAGTTTTATTGGCGGAGAGGCTTATGCAGAACCTCTTTCAGCTGTCTTGTTGGGATCAGAAGTTGAAATAGAAAATCTTACCGCGTTTGGCCAAGTTCTTGGTCCTGCAGATGTAGTTTTACGTCGTGAGTCTACCCAGTGGGGTCTTGAAATAGATAGTAGACCAGTCGCTGGAAGTTTTTCGATTCCATTAGAATTAGTAAGTCGTCCGCAGATAGTTGCTCAGCTTGAGCGGCTTAGCTTATCCACAGAAAGCTTTGTTAAGTCAACTGAAAATGATCCACGTGACTTGCCCGGATTTATCTTGGAGGTTGAGGATTTCACTGTTGGGCTGAGGCATTTTGGAAGCTTAAATGCAAATATTCAAGCTAATTTCACTGGGCTAAATATGGTGTCATTTGAGACAGAATCGGATAGCTTTACTATTGAGGGGAATGGCAGTTGGTCGCAGGGTAGATCTGGCCCTTTAACGCAACTAGCACTAACACTAAAAAGCCAAGATATAGCTACAACTCTTCAACAATTAGCTTTAGATCCAGTTAGTGAGGCTCAAGCGGGTAACGTAGAACTTAGCGTACATTGGCCGGACGCCCCATTTTCAGATTGGTCTCAATCCATCAGTGGAGATATGAGTCTGAATCTAGAGCGTGGCAGCATACTAGATCTAGAACCAGGAGCAGGTAGGTTGATGGGAATGATGAGTATCACGGCTTTGCCCCGTAGGTTGGCACTTGATTTTCGAGAGTTTGATCGTGGGTTAGTCTTTGATGAGGTACGTGGTGATTTTTTGATTATTGACGGAGATGCTTACACTGATAATTTATATCTAACAGGTCCGGTAGCAGATATTGGTGTGGTTGGTAGAACTGGGTTGCGCGATAAAGATTATCAGCAACAGGCTGTGGTAACGGCCGAACCAGGAAAAGTTTTGCCAGCTATGGGATTTCTTGCTGGACCACAAATAGGCACCGCAGTATTGATTTTTACCCAGATATTCCAAGAAACATTAAGTGGGATTGGGCGTGCGTCTTATTGTGTTTCAGGTAGCTGGAATGAGCCCATAGTAGATCGTCTTTCTTTGACAGAGTTACAGGAAGGTAAGCTATGTGCTGATTTGCCCAACGGCGTTAATGTTATTCAGTAACTTTAAAATTTAACACCACTAGCATCTTAATAGCTCATATGGCTATGATAGTTATGTAGCAGAGCTTTTTCTCTGTGGTATTTAGGTTCCTATATAGTGCTTTAGATCAATATGCAGCCTCAACAAGAAATTTCTGCTTCATCAGATCAGTTTAATATCGCTCGTGCTGAGTTGCTTGATTCGATAGGACTTCAGCTTAGTGATATTGACCATTGTATTGCAAAGCTAATGAACAGACGCCTTGATTATGCTGATGTTTATTTTCAATCGACACTCTATGAAACATGGACGGTAGAAGATGGTAATGTAAAAGAAGGAGTGCATAGCGTTGATAGAGGTGTGGGTATAAGGGCTATTTCTGGTGAAAAAACAGGGTTTGCTTATTCTGATGAGTTAGATACAGGGTCTCTTGATGACGCTGTAACAGCAGCTAGGGAAATTGCAAAGGAGAAAGGTAAGGGTCGTTATAAGGTAGCCACTCAAAGAGCAATCCAAACTATTTACCCTTCTATCAATCCTTTGGTTGGTTTGGAGGATGCACAGAAAGTTGCACTGCTCACAGATTTGGATAGAAAAGTTCGTTCTATAGATAACCGTGTTATTCAAGTAGTAGGGAGTCTTACGGGGGTTTATGAAACGATCTTAATACAAACATCAGATGGCTTTCTTGGCTCCGATGTGCGGCCACTTGTTCGTCTTAATGTTTCTGTGATTATGAAAGATACACAAGACCGTCTTGAGCAAGGATATGCCGGAGGTGGTGGAAGAGGCGATTTCTCTCTGTTCACAGGTACAGATCTTACCTCTAATATTGCCGAGGAGGCTGTTAGACAAGCAGCTGTTAATCTCGAGGCTATTTCCGCTCCTGCTGGAAACATGCCTGTAGTTTTAGGCCCGGGTTGGCCAGGGATTCTTTTGCATGAGGCTATAGGACATGGGCTTGAAGGAGATTTTAATCGCAAAAAAACGTCTGCATTCTCAGAAAGAATCGGTGAAAGGGTTGCAAGTGATGAATGCACAGTAGTAGATGATGGAACCCTTCCAGGAAGACGTGGTTCATTAAACATAGATGATGAAGGCACACCGGCAGCTTGCAATATATTAATAGAGAAAGGTGTTCTTAAGTCTTATATGCATGACAAATTAAATGCACGTCTAATGAACACTCAATCTACTGGTAATGGGCGAAGGGAATCCTTTGCCTATCCACCTATGCCACGAATGACAAACACTTACATGCTTCCTGGAAAGCATGAACCTGAAGAAATTATTGAGTCTGTTGATAAAGGTATTTATGCGCCAAATTTTGGTGGTGGTCAGGTAGACATCACTTCTGGAAAATTTGTTTTCTCTGCTAGTGAAGCCTATTTAATTGAAAAAGGAAAACTGACGGCTCCTATAAAAGGAGCGATGCTTATAGGAAACGGGCCAGATGTTTTAACAAAAGTTTCTATGGTGGGGTCAGATCTAGAGCTTGATCCTGGTGTTGGGGTGTGCGGTAAAGACGGGCAATCAGTGCCGGTCGGTGTTGGTCAGCCTACTTTACGAATAGACTCTCTGACAGTAGGTGGAACCGAATCTTAAATCTATTTCAGATTCAGATTTGAAATAGATAGTTTTTGATAATCAAAAGCGTAGCTTGATATTTAGTTTTTTTGTATGTTAATTGCCACGCTATTCGCATGAGTGAATCTTTAGAAGTATCAAGATATTGAAGTTCTATTAAGGGTTTTCATAGTGTCTTGAAGTTTTTTTAAAAGATTTTCTCGAGTATTCGAAAGAAGGGTGATATGTCCTAACTTTCGATTTGGTCGGGGTGACTTGCAGTAATCGTGTAGATGTGCTCCTGGTATTTTGGTAGCTGCAGTTAGGTTAGGCATGGTGCCTATAAGGTTTAGCATGGCTGAGCACCCCCTCGGTTTTGTATCGCCTAGTGGCAATCCAAGTACAGCGCGCAAATGGTTTTCAAATTGACTAGTTTCTGCGCCTTCAATTGTCCAGTGCCCAGAATTGTGAACTCTGGGCGCCATTTCGTTAGCTATTAAGCCTTCATTTGTATGAAAAAACTCAACAGTCAGTGTTCCTCTGTAGTTGAACTTTTCCATGATAGCTGAAATCCAGTTCTGTGCATTGTTTTGGAGTATTGAATCATCGTAAGGAGCAACTGTTGTCCTGAGTATGCCATTTTCATGAACATTCTCTGATAAAGGATAGTAAACAGTTTCGCCTTCCGCACCTCTTGATGCAATGATTGATAGTTCCCGTTCAAAGTTAATCCAACTTTCTGCAATAGAAGGAACATGATCTAGGTCATCCCATGCTGATTGCAATGATATGTCAGAATTTACAACGTGTTGGCTGCGACCGTCATAACCTAGACGTCGCGCTTTTAGCACAATTGGCCAACCAAGTTTTTTCTTAGCAGATTCTAAATCTGAAGAATTATCTATAGGTACATAGTCAGCTGTTGGAATACCAAGGCTTTGAAAAAGCTGCTTCTCTAAAAGGCGGTCCTGTGCAGAAGTAAGGGCCTCTAGCTGCGGGTAAATTGGTATGCCAGAGTCAATTGACTTAAGAGCTTCTACTGGAATATTTTCAAACTCATAGGTTAAGACCTCAACATCAGATGCCAAGACATTAAGTTTCTTAATGTCATCAAATGCGCCAACGTGTATGGCACTGACAAGCCCACCTGGCGAGCTCTTATCACTGTCAAGAAAAGTGCAGCTTATTCCTAATGGATAACCCGCTAGAGCAAGCATACGGCCCAATTGGCCAGCACCAATGATGCCTATTTTCACTCTCTAAGCTTCACGTGGATCGGGATTTTGAAGCACATTAGTTGTTTGAGATTGGCGGTATAGTTTCAGTGCTTCCCGAATTTTTGGATGGCTAATTGCCAGAATTGATGCGGCTAAGAGTCCAGAATTTATAGCTCCAGCCTTTCCTATAGCAAGAGTGCCTACTGGTATACCAGCAGGCATTTGGGCAATAGATAAAAGAGAATCCACACCTGCTAGAGCTTTAGACTGTACTGGCACACCAAGCACAGGCAGTGAGGTTTTTGCTGCTGCCATCCCTGGTAAATGAGCCGCTCCACCTGCGCCAGCGATAAGAACTTCTATGCCTCTCTCACGAGCTGTGGATGCATACTCGAATAAAAGATCTGGCGTTCTGTGTGCAGAAACTACACGTGTTTCGCAGGGGACCTCGAGGTCTTCCAGTACACTGACCGTGTGTTGCATGGTGTCCCAATCAGACTTAGAACCCATAATGATTCCGACTAAGGGTTTCATAATAGTATTGTAGCCCAGATAGAATTCACATCTTGTTTAACAGGTGACAATTATATGGATATAGAACAAGCGCTGCACTCCCTTAGGCTCAGGGCTCTAGAGGCTATTGAATATGCGCATAAATTAGGCATAGAGCAGGCTGAGGTAGGAGTCAGTTATGATGAAGGTTTGGCAACGTCAGTTCGTCTAGGGGAGCTTGAGTCTGTTGAAAGGCAACGTGACCATAGTTTTGCAGTTACTGTTTATGATAAAGGCCATAAGGGCAGTGCTAGTACCTCTGAATTCTCAAAGGCAGCTATTGAAAAAACTATCAGCAAAGCTATAAGTATTGCTAGTTTTACTGCCGAGGATCGGTTTTCAGGGCTTTTAGGTCCTGAGTTTATGGCAAAAAATCCCCGTGACTTGTTTCTATACCATCCATGGGATATTGGGGTAGAACAAGCAGAAATAATTGCTCTTAGAGCAGAGAAAGCAGCCCAAGATATTGATCCACGAATAAAAAATTCAGAGGGAGCGAGTGTATCTACAGGATGTGGTGTTCGTGTTTACGCAAACTCTCACGGTTTTTGTGAAGGCTACCCTACTAGTAGTCACTCGGTTACTTGCGGTGCAGTTGCAGAGCAAAATCAATCACTTGAAAGAGACTATTGGTACACAGCCGCCCGAGATCCTAAGGAGTTAGAAGAGCCTGAAAAAGTTGGAGCAGATGCTGCTTCTAGAGCACTTAGAAGACTAGATGCAAAACAGATTTCAACATGCAATGTGCCTGTTGTATTCCCAGCAGAATTAGCTCGTAGTTTATTTGGTCATCTTATAGCTGCAATAACTGGAACTAGCCAATACAGAAAAGCCTCGTTTCTATTAGACGCTAAAGGAACACAAATATTTCCTGAATTCATAGAGGTCATAGAAGACCCCCTGATTCCAAAGGCAATGGGAAGTGCGCCTTTTGATAATGAAGGTGCAGCGACTAGCCAACGAAAGCTGATAGAGCAAGGAGTATTAACTGGATATGTACTATCGAGTTATTCTGCTAAACGTTTAGGATTAAAGACAACAGCTAATGCTGGTGGTATTCATAATCTGATTGTTAAGCCTAATGCTGGAAGTCTTAGTTCAATATTGAAAAAACGTACTGAATTGTTTCTAGTAGGAGAGTTACTTGGCCAAGGGGTAAATACCGTGACAGGAGATTATTCTCGAGGTGCTGCAGGCTTTTGGGTTCAAGATGGCCAAGTTTCCTTTCCTGTTAATGAGGTAACCATAGCTGGGAATCTAAGTGAAATTTTCAAAGGAATACGTGCCGTAGGTTCTGATAAAGACAAAAGAGGCAATATTCATTGTGGATCACTTCTAGTAGAGGGGCTGACAGTTGCAGGAAAATAGAAATATTAGAAAAATTAGTTTGTTAAACGTTTCAGAGCTTCGTAGTACTTGTTACTAGTTTGAGATATGACAACATCAGGTAGATGAGGTCCCGGTGCTTTTTTATTCCAGTCTAGTGTTTCGAGATAATCTCTAACGTATTGTTTGTCAAAGCTATTGGGGGATCGACCTGCTTTGTAGGTGTCAACTGGCCAGAATCTAGAAGAATCAGGTGTAAATATTTCATCAATAAGTACAAGCTCTCCATCCTCACTTAAACCAAATTCAAATTTAGTATCTGCAATGATTATTCCACGATTGAGCGCATAGTTACTTGCTTTTGCGTATAGAGATAAAGAAACTTGCTTTATCTTTTTAGCTAAGTCAGCGCCGATTAATGAAATCACTTCACTAAACGATATATTTTCATCATGTGAGCCTTCTTGAGCTTTTGTGCTCGGCGTAAAAATAGGCTCCCTCAATTGGTCTGCTAGTTCTAGTCCTGACGGTAGTTCTACTCCCGATACAGACTGGGTATTGCAATAGTCCTTCCACCCAGAGCCTATCAGATAGCCTCGAACAACCGCTTCTACAGGAAGTGGTTTTAGGCTTTTAACAACGGTAGACCGGCCATTTGCAATAGCTCTGTCATTTTGGTCTAACAAAATATCATTAGGATCTCTGTCAGTGAGATGATTTGGTACAACATTTTTTAATAGATCAAACCAAAAATTAGAAATTTTTGTTAGGACAATACCTTTGCCTGGTATCGGGTCAGGGAGAATGACATCAAAGGCAGAGAGTCGATCTGAGGCGACTATAATAAGGCTAGAGGAATCTACTCGGTAAATATCTCGCACCTTACCTCTTTGGATTAGTTCGAGACTCTTAAGCTGTGATGTAAAAACTGTTTTAGGGAGCTTTTTGCTCATAATTATTCTAGGCTTTTAGGCTCTCGTTATATCCTCAAAAGCGGGATAATGAACCTTCATATGGGTGTGTAGCAACTTTCTAGCACTTTTATTGTGTTTTTGTGTGTCTTTAGAGTAATTTCGGTATTCTTTGTATTCTCATGATTTGGATTGGAAAGGCAGTTGGGGGCGCATTTGGACTTGTTATAGCTGGGCCAATAGGCTTAGCTTTAGGAACTCTACTTGGCCATCAATTTGATCGAGGAGCTGCTCAGCTATCGACAGAGGGCTCTATTAGATTCCGGTCTGGCCAAATCCCAGAATTTTTCTTTAATTCAACCTTTGCCGTCATGGGTCATGTGGCTAAATCTGATGGTCGAGTATCTGAGAAAGAGATACGCGCAGCTAGAGGCATAATGCATAGCATGAACTTATCATCGGACCAGGTAAACATTGCCATTAAGCATTTCACATCTGGAAAAAGTGCTAGTTATCGGCTGGATGAGCAATTAAATCAACTAAGTGGTGCTTTACGTGGTCGAAATGACCTTCGTCGTGCATTTGTTGAAATTCAAATGCAGGCTCTTGTCTTTGCTGGTTCAATTGAAATAGAAAAACGAGAAACACTTTGGCGAATTGCAAAAGAACTCGATATTGGTCGAGTTGAATTGGCTCAAATTGAGGCGCTTGTTCGGACTCAGCACAATCAAGTGAAAGGTATAGATCACCATATGGCCAGCATAGAACATGCTTATAAAGTGTTGGGCCTTGATTTAGATGCAACTGACAAGGACGTTAAGACAGCTTACCGGCGATTAATGAATCAGCATCATCCAGATAAACTAGTAGCACGTGGTATGCCAGAATCTATGATTATTGTTTCAAAAGATAAAACCCATAAAATTCGGGCTGCGTATGAGCTAATTAAATCTCAAAGAAATTTTAAGTAATATCAATACGGTTGTTATGTAATAAAGCCAATGAATGTTCCCTTTTATTCATAAAGAAATCATATTTTTGATAGCAGTTTCACACTACGGAGCAAATTCACCCTAACATTGATAATCGGCGGAGTAAGTTGCCTCCAATACCCATAGCTGACCTTATTGGTTGAGGTAAGCTAATTCCACCAGCTAAAGTTGCCGTGGTGCCGTGATGAGCTTCATCTTCGACCATTTTTTTAAGAATTGAACTGCTTTTTGTGTCTGCCTGTGGTAATCGAGATAGATGATCTTCTAGATGAGCTTCTACTTGTCTTTCGGTTTCGGCAACAAAACCGAGACTAATGCTATCTCCAGCTGCTCCTGCCATCATTCCAATCATGAAGCTACCGGTATACCAGATAGGGTCTAGCACACTAGGGCGGCCACCAAGCTGCTTAAGTCGTTCTGAGCACCAAGCAAGATGATCTTGTTCTTCTTCTGCAGCTAATAACAGGTGTCGCTTAGTCGAGGCTGAGCGAGCAAAAATTGATTGTCCTCTGTATAGAGCCTGTGCAGATATTTCCCCAGAATGGTTGACTCGCATAAGTCTTATGCTCTCAAACCTATCCTTCTGACTTAGTTTCGTGCTTGCAATATTTTCAGCAGGTGAAGGACGATGAGCCATAGATTCACTTGTAAGTGTTTTAAGCGCTTTATCTGCGGCGTCTATGAGTGCATCGATTCCATTATTTAGGGATTGCATACGTTAATTATACCCAGCAAAAAAAAAGAATAATACTTATGTGTTAACGAGCGAGAGATTGCCATTGTGAATATATGTTTTAAGCGTTCAGAAAGAGGTCATGTTCTTGCAAGCGATTGAATAGACGCGTAATATCGCGCCTCTTTGGTTGGTGGATCCTTCCATTCTTTGATCTAAAATGAAAACGTTCTCAGCAAAATCAAATGAGGTGCGGCGCGACTGGTATGTGGTTGATGCTAAGGGTAGGACATTAGGCCGTCTTGCAAGTAAAGTTGCGCATAGGTTAAAGGGTAAGCATAAACCCCAGTACACTCCGCATGTTGATACTGGCGACTATATTGTAGTAATCAATGCAGAGAAGATTAGAGTCACTGGAAATAAGTCAAAAGATAAGATGTACCATCGATATACTGGATATGTTGGTAATCTAAAGTCCGAAACTTTTGAAGATTTGCTTGAAAGAGCGCCTGAAAAAATATTTGAGCTTGCAGTCAAAGGAATGCTCCCGAGAAACCCTTTGGGTAGGCAAATGTTAAAAAAACTAAAGGTTGTTCGAGGAGAGGATCACCCTCATAGCGCACAACAACCTGTTCCTCTGGAGTTATAAAAGGTGGCAGAACAAACTTACTATGGCACTGGTCGAAGAAAGACTTCTGCCGCTAGGGTTTTTTTGAAAGCTGGAGCGGGCCAGATTTTAGTTAATGGCCGCCCTTTAGACGTTTTTTTTGGCAGAGAAACAGCTCGTATGATAGTACGACAGCCTCTAGAGACCGCTCAACTAACAGATAAATTTGATATCCATGCCACTGTAAGTGGCGGTGGTACTACTGGCCAAGCAGGCGCGATTCGACATGGAATAACCCGTGCATTAATGCAGTACGATGATTCTCTTAGACCTGCTTTAAGAAAGGCTGGTTTTGTTACAAGAGATGCTAGACAAGTTGAGCGAAAGAAACCCGGGTTACGTAAGGCTCGCAAAGCAGAACAGTATTCAAAACGCTAGTGTAGGGCCCCACACACTTGGGGGATCGTCTAGTGGTAGGACTGCGGACTCTGACTCCGCCAGCGGGGGTTCGAATCCCTCTCCCCCAGCCACTTTTTATTTATTTTTCACTAAATGCTTATACTAGATTATTTGAACTCCATCTTTATTTGCAATTAGCAGTTTGTCCGCGGTGCGGATAGCAAATATTCCTACAGTAACTACACCAGGGATATTGTTTAGATTTTTTTCAAGTTCTGGCGGATTAGTTATTTTTAAGCCGCTGACATCTAGAATCTGATTACCATTGTCTGTAACAAAATTGTCACGCCAGACTGGATTCCCTCCAGCCTTAACAAGTTGTCGGGCAACATAAGATCGTGCCATTGGGATTACTTCGATAGGAAGTGGGAAATTTCCAAGAACGCCAACAAATTTTGAATCGTCCGCAATACAAATAAATTTTCTAGAGGCGCTTGCAAGAATTTTCTCTCGAGTTAATGCTCCGCCGCCTCCTTTAATTAAATAACCCTGTTTTGTGGCTTCGTCAGCGCCATCAACATAGATATCTATATCTCCGGTGCTTGATAGGTCTGATACTAAAATGCCATGTTGTTGTAATCTGATTGTTGATTCTTCAGAGCTAGATACAACAGCCTCAAAATGCATAGCTTGATTGGCAAGTAAATCAATAAAATAATTTACGGTGCTGCCGGTTCCAACACCTAAAATAATTCCGTCTTGAAGTTCGTTTATAGCGGCCTTAGCTACTTGTATTTTCTTTTCGTCCTGACTCACTTGCTTCTCCAAAAAAAGTGCCCGCATATAGCGGGCACTTCCCTATTTTAGAGCTCGAAAGCTCATGAAAGACACTAATAAGATTAGCGTTTCTTTTTAGTTGCCTTTCGGCGAACCGCTTTTTTCTTAGCTTTCTTGCGAGTAGCTTTTTTCTTAGCCTTCTTGCGAGTAGCTTTTTTCTTAGCCTTCTTGCGAG
>PBDA01000055.1 GCA_002718345.1 Rhodospirillaceae bacterium | reverse complement strand
TTTAAATTTAAAATTATTCCCACTCAATAGTTGCACAAAACACAACCTCTGAAACCCTTACTGTGACTGTGTTTCCGAGTGCCATTTTGTGTTTTTGCCACTTTGTCAAACGAAAACCCTATAAGAATAAGGGTTTCAGAGATATTTTTCACTCCCACTCGATAGTAGCAGGAGGTTTGCCAGAAATATCGTATGTAACACGAGAAATCCCTTCAATTTCATTGATGATCCGCCTTGAAACATGATCAAGGAAATCATATGGCAGATGAGCCCAACGCGCTGTCATAAAATCTACGCTTTCAACGGCTCTAAGTGCTATTACAAAATCGTAACGACGACCATCTCCCATAACTCCTACCGACTTTACAGGCAGAAAAACAGCGAAGGCCTGGCTGACTTGGTCATAGAGATTATAATTACGCAGTTCACTAATGAAGATATCATCTGCTCTTCGTAGAAGATCAGCATATTGTTTTTCCACCAGACCAAGTATACGCACTCCTAGGCCAGGCCCGGGAAAGGGGTGACGCCCAACCAATTGATTAGAAAGTCCAAGTTCAATACCAATTTTTCGTACCTCATCCTTAAAAAGGTCTCGAAGAGGTTCAATAAGCTTAAGATGCATTGTCTCTGGCAAACCACCCACATTATGGTGCGATTTAATTACATGGGCTTTTCCGGTTGAAGCTCCAGCAGACTCTATAACATCAGGGTAGATTGTTCCCTGAGCAAGCCAATGCACACCTTTAAGCAATTTAGCTTGCTCTTCAAATACCTCAATAAACGTTCGTCCAATAATTTTACGTTTAATCTCAGGGTCACCTTCCCCCCTAAGAGCATCAATAAACTTATCTTCAGCATTAACGCGGATCACATTTACACCCAGATGCTCTGCAAATGTCTCCATCACTTGATCTCCTTCATTCAAGCGCAAGAGACCATTATCAACAAAAACACAAATCAACTGATCACCAATAGCAGAATGCAACAAGGCCGCAACTACTGATGAATCCACGCCACCTGATAGACCAAGCAAAACATGTTCCTTACCTACTGTTTCACGAATACGCTCAATATGTTCATTGATAATGTTTTTTGGAGTCCAATATCCGGGACAACCACAAATATCATGGACAAAGTGCTCAAGAATTTGCTGGCCATTCTCAGTGTGCGTTACTTCAGGGTGGAACTGAACTCCATAAATATGCCTTTGTAGATTAGCCATCCCTGCTAGTGGAGCATTATCTGAAGCAGCTATTTTTTCGAAACCTTCTGGCAGGACTTCTACACGGTCCCCATGACTCATCCAGACCTTAAGTTGGCCATCAGCTATCCCCCCCAGCAATGGGTCCTCTCCAATTAAAGTTACTTCAGCATAACCAAACTCACGGTGAGTTGAAGCCTTTACCTCACCACCAAGCTTTGCCGCTAGTGCCTGCATGCCATAGCAAATTCCGAGCAAAGGGACACCAGAATTAACAACAGCTTCGCTGACTCCTGGGGCATCTTCACCTGCAACTGATTCAGGTCCGCCTGATAGAATTATTCCAGATGCACCAAAGTCAGCAATGAACTCAGTAGGTATATCGTAGGGGTGAATTTCGCTGTAGACGCCCGCCTCACGAACTCGACGAGCAATAAGTTGAGTGTATTGAGAGCCGTAATCGAGTATCAGGATACGTGAGCTATCTGAAGCTACCACATCACATGAGCGAGTTTTTGAAACCACTCGTTCTCACTCCGTCCTATAGTTGGGGGGTTCCTTAGTAATGGTCACATCATGTACATGGCTTTCCCTCTGCCCAGCGCCTGTTATCCGAACAAAACAGGCACGTGTACGCAAAGCATTGATGTTTTCGCAACCTGTATACCCCATGGCAGCACGCACACCCCCTACTAACTGCTGCACTATGGCAACGAGATTTCCTTTATAGGGCACACGCCCCTCAATTCCTTCAGGCACCAATTTTTCTAGCTCTTCATTTGCATCCTGAAAATACCGATCTGAGGAACCGTGCTGTTGTGTCATTGCTCCAATCGACCCCATTCCTCGATAGGACTTATAAGAACGGCCTTGAAAAAGCTCAACATCACCTGGAGATTCTTCTGTTCCAGCAAATAGGCTACCAATCATCACACAATGAGCCCCAGCTGCAATTGCCTTTGCAATATCGCCTGAATAACGAATACCTCCATCCGAAATAATAGGAACTGAGGTATCAGCCAGTGCCTTCGAAACTTCTGAAATAGCTGTTATCTGGGGCACACCAACACCTGCAATTACACGAGTAGTACAAATGGACCCAGGTCCAATTCCTACTTTAACTGCATCTGCGCCTGCTTTTACAAGTGCTAAAGCTGCCTCACCAGTTACAATATTTCCGGCGACTAAAGGCAGTTCAGGAAAGTCAGCTTTAATTTGAGTAATTCGCTCCAAAACACTTTTCGTATGCCCATGTGCTGTATCGACGACCAACACATCAACTCCTGCATCAACCAGACTGGCGACTCTTGACTCCGTATCTCCTCCAGCACCAACTGCTGCGCCAACCCTAAGCGCACCTAAATCATCCTTAGATGCGAGCGGAAAGTCTGTTGCTTTCTGAAAATCTTTAGCAGTAATCATTCCACGCAAACGAAAATCATCATCTACTACAAGAACTTTCTCAATACGATGCCGATGTAATAATGTCATTACCTCATCTTCATCTGCATTCTCTCTAACTGTTACTAATTTATTTCGCACTGTCATAACTGAAGAAACAGGCGCATCTAGCTTGGTCTCAAAACGTAAATCACGATTAGTCACAATCCCAACTAGATCTTCACCTTCTACTACTGGAACGCCAGAAATAGAATTTGCTTGAGTTAGCTCAATCACTGCACTTATCGAAGTCTCGGGCTCCACCGTGATCGGGTCACTAATGACTCCACTTTCATACTTTTTTACGCGCAAAACCTGATTTGCTTGTTCCTCGGGAGAGAGGTTCTTATGAATCACCCCTAAACCACCTTCTTGCGCAAGAGTTATTGCCAGCCTTGCTTCTGTTACAGAATCCATTGCTGCTGAAATAATTGGGATATTTAGCGGGAGTGAAGAAGTGAGATGCGTCGTAAGAGCTACCTCCCTAGGCAATATTTCCGAGTAAGCGGGTTGTAGCAAGACGTCATCAAAGGTGAGCGCTTCATGGATAATCCGCATATCTCCTACCTCACCTTTTACATGTTGACGCGGGATTCTACGCTCCTCGCAATTCAGGGTAAACGCCCTAATCATCTTTATATAGACTACCGTATACTCAACATTATGGAATTTAGTGACAGAAAATCAGAATTTCCATTATCTCAGCCGCGTGAGGTCCATTCTGTTTCCTCGCTTAACCGAGAGGCTCGCCGTCTTATAGAAGAGCACTTTGGTACGGTATGGGTAGAAGGTGAGATATCTAACCTAGCCAGACCAGCATCCGGTCACCTTTATTGGAGCATAAAAGATAAAAATGCGCAGCTTAGATGCGCTATGTTTCGACAAAATAATCGCACAACTAAATTTTCACTAGAAAATGGACAGCAAGTCCTCGCCCGAGGACGCTTGGGGCTTTATGAAGCTAGAGGGGAATTTCAGCTCGTAGTCGACTATTTAGAAGAGTCGGGAGAGGGTCTTTTACGACGTAAATTTGAAGAGCTTAAGAAAAAACTAGCCTCAGAAGGTCTTTTTGACCAAGACAGAAAACAAACTCCACCGCCCCTCCCTAGGCAAATTGGTATAATCACTTCACCAAGTGGTGCGGCAATTCGAGATATATTAAGCATTCTTGCAAGACGATTCCCAGCTGTTCCCGTCCTTTTGTATCCAGCAGCTGTACAAGGAACTAACTCTCCCGAAGAAATATGTAACGCCTTGAACTTAGCAACCCAGCGCAAAGAATGTGACCTCCTAATTCTAGCTCGTGGTGGTGGTTCTCTAGAGGACTTATGGTCCTTTAATGAGGAAATTGTGGCCCGAGCGATTGCAGCAGTAAAAATCCCAATTATCGTAGGAATTGGACATGAAACTGATTTCACAATTGCGGACTTTGTAGCCGATATAAGAGCGCCTACCCCATCTGGAGCGGCGGAACTTGCCGTACCAGATATGGCTCATTGGTTAAACCTAATATCTAAAATAAAGGAGCGATCATCAAGGGCTATTGCTCAACAACTGAATACTACAAAAAACCATATAGGGAATGTGGTCCACCGGCTACATCAGAATCACCCTGGAACACAACTTAACCAATCTAGTCAAAAACTAGATGAATTGGTACATAGAATCCGTATAAGTCTCGAATACTCTCTTGCGGAATCTAACTCACGTTTAGCGCAGATTAGAGCAAACCTGCTAGGCGTTTCACCAGAGCATCTCATCACGAATCTCTTAGACCGTCTCAAATACGATAAAAATAATCTTGAAAACAGAATCAAAGACATTTTGCAGTTACGACAAAATAGACTAAAACTTTGTGCACGGATGCTCCAATCAGTTAGCCCACTAGCTACACTTGAAAGAGGTTATGCAATAGCCACTGATTCAAATAAAAAGGTTATTAAAGACGCTAGTACAATCCCTCAGGGAACCAACATTGATTTGCGACTATCTAGCGGCGAGCTTTCTGCAATAGTCACTGAAGTTCGAGTAAACAAAAAAACAGACTAACTACTAAAAAACCGTCTAACTACTGGACAGAAACTATCCATATCCACCAAGAAAGAATCATGCCCTTGGATTGATGTTAGCCCTACAAACTCAACTTCTCGCTGACCATAATTAAGCAAGTCAGCTAATTCTTTTTGTTGATGAAGAGGATACAAAATATCGCTTGATACGCCCACTACCATAGCGTGTGAAGCCTTAATTTTACTCACACCAGCTTCTACTGAACCGCCATGATCAGCAAGGTCAAATAAATCACTGGCTCGTGATAAAGATAAGTAGCAATTTGGATCAAACTGCCCTGTAAATTTTTCAGCATGATGTTCAAGATATTCTTCGATCTCAAAATATGGTGCTACTGTGCCATTCTTAGAAAGCTCACCTGTAATTTTGTTCCTTCCAAACCTATCACTCCACTCATCCGCTGATCTATAGGTAAGCATTCCAAGCTTTCTTGCTAAGCGCATTCCTATAGCAGGAAATATCTCAGTCGAATAATTACCCTCAGACCAATTAGGGTCTCTGCATATCATTTCTCTCTGAAGGGAACGAAGTGCTGTAGCAAAGGGCAAAGAGTGAGTGGCTGATGAAATTATTAATAATTTTTCAGACAACTCTGGAAAAAGAACCTCAAATCCTAGTGCAGACATACCCCCCATAGATGGTCCAACTGTTGCGTAAAGCCTTTCAATACCAAGGTGCTGAAGAACCTCCCATCCCCCACGACTAACATCCTCTAGAGATAAAACTGGGAAATCACTAAGATACTGCCGGCCAGTTTCCGGATTTATAGATGCTGGGCCTGTTGAACCAAAGCAACTCCCTAAGGAGTTTACACAAACTACAAAATATCTATTTGTATCAATAGGTCGGCTAGGCCCTATCATTTCTTCCCACCAGCCTGGCGTCATATCAGCCACAGAAGATGCTGCGTGCGCAGATGGCGACAATCCAGAAAATATCAAAACAGCATTATCACCTTTTGAGGACAATTCTCCCCAAGTTTCAAATGCAATAGTCGGATTCAACAAATAACCACCACGGTGCATAGGAAATTTGCCGTTTACAACTACTATTTTTTTTGCTGTGCCCACTAAATACTTCCAGTTTTATCAAAATAATATGAGGGCTCGAAGTGTACCCTCCCTACAATGAATTGTTCTTAACTTCTCGTTATTAGATTAGGGCAAAACTGCATCATGCATTCTTCGCCTAATACTAACGTCCATGTCGAATAATGCGACGCCTTCGTTTAAGTTGTCTTCTTGTTAACACATTGCGTCGACCAGCGTAAGGATTGTCGCCACTCTTAAGGTTAAGTTGTATCGGCACACCCTCCAAATTAAGGGTCTTCCTAAAGGTGTTAAGCAAATACCTTCGATAATGATCCGGCAAACGTTCTGTACGGTTACCATGAACAATAAATATTTGAGGATGGCGCCCACCTTGGTGAACATAGCGCAAACGTATACGCCGACCACCCACCAAAGGTGGTTGATGAGCCTCCAATGCTTGCTCTAAGATCTGATTTAACCTAGGAGTAGAAAAATCCCTACCTGCCATCGAATATGTAGTCAGTGCAGAGCTAATCACTGAGTCAATGCCACTTCCATGGAGTGCAGAAATATAATTAACTCGCGCAAAACCAGCGAATTCAAGCTTTCTATCTACCTCTCCTTCGATCCGTCTCCTGTGTGATGCGTCAATACCGTCCCATTTATTAACACCAATTGTTAAAGCACGCCCCCGTTGAATTATTAGACCAATCAGGCTGAGATCCTGCTCAGTTACTCCCTCTCTGGCATCAATCAAAAAGATCACAACTCCTGAATTCTCTATAGCCTTTAGGCTCTGTACGATACTAAATTTCTCAATAGACTCACTAACTTTAGCCTTTCGTCGAATACCAGCAGTATCTACGAGCACGAACTCACTATCTCCTCGTTTACACGGCACAAGAATACTATCTCTAGTAGTCCCCGGAGTTGAGGAAGTAACTAGGCGATTAGCTCCTATCAAACGATTAATCAATGTTGACTTACCTACATTTGGCCTACCAATTACAGCCAGATGTGGGCCATTGTTACTCTCTATTCCACTATCTGTCTTATCTGTTGCTGCATCACTTATAACGGGAGAAAGAACCTTCTGCATTAAGGAACTAATACGATGCCCATGCAAAGCAGCAATGCTAACTGGAGAACCTAGTCCAAGATCGTAAAACTCTGCCTCCGCGAGTTCTGAAGATAAACCCTCAGATTTATTAACTGCGATAGCTACAAGTTTATTAGATCTGCGCAGATGCTCTGCAATTTTTTGATCAGCCGGTGTGAGCCCATCTCGATGGTCCACTACAAATACCACATAATCTGCCTCATCCATAGCAATCTGAGCTTGGCTTGCTGCAAGAGAATCGAGCTCCTCAGTGGAATCCCCTAAACCACCGGTATCTATAACAATAAAAGAGTTGCCCTCAAAATTTCCAAAACCATAGCGTCGGTCTCGTGTTAGACCAGGAAAATCAGCTACCAAAGCATCTCGGGACCCAGTAAGTTGATTAAATAAAGTGGATTTACCAACGTTGGGTCGACCCACCAAGGCCAAAACAGGAAGCATGATCTTTTACCTGGACCATTCTAGGCCGAGTTATCCTCGGACTCGAATTGTGTTTGTTCTGTCTCAACAGTATAAGCAGCTACAGTTCCATCTTCAGACTGAACAAACAAATTGGTTCCAACAACAAGCGGAGCTGCATAGATTGGTCGGTTTGCCAACCTTTCTCGCGCCATAAAGCTTCCATCTGATGGATCAATCCAATGCAGATAACCTTCAAAGTCACCTACTACGATTGTGTTTCCATAAGCGCTAGGAGCCGTAACATCCCTTAATCGCAATGCATTCTGACGCCATCTTGGTGTACCCGCAGCCCGATCTAAAGCAACCACTTCACTAAACTCATCTGTTATATAGACACTATTCAAATCTACCCCAAGACCAGAGTAGCTTGAAAACTCCTGTTGCCAAGTGACTAGGCCACTATCTAAACTTATTCCCAATGCCCTCCCATGATAGCCCACGGCATAAACTTCTCCACCAACCACTTTCAACCCAGCGCTAATGTCAACAAGACGTTCTAATTCCGTCCGACCAGTAGGCGCCGCTACTATGATCTCCCATATGGGGTCACCATTCGTTAATTGATAAGAACCTAAACGACCATTATCAAAACCAGTTACAACTATATTCCCTGATATAGATGGGGCTGTATTACCTCTCATTGTTAATGCTGGCACAGACTGCTCAACTGACCATAGCTCCCTACCATCAGTAGCAGAATAGGCTCTTAATCTTCCATCAACACTTCTCAGAGCTAAAATATTGTTAGATATAGCTGGTGGCGCAAGCACCTCTGACCCTACCCCACGTCTCCATATTTCTTCGCCAGTATTTGCATCTAATACCAGAAGATCACCATCACTGGTGCCAAAAGCCAAAACATCATTTCCATACGCTGGGCCAGCAGATAACTGTAGATTGGTCTGAACACTCCATATTCGTACACCCGTTTCTGCATCAAATGCAGCTGCTTGCCCACCATTACTGCCTGCATAGATCCTTGCACCGTCAGTTGCAGGAGCTAAACCGAGGCGTAAACGCTCTGATGATCCGCCTACACTTGCGCGCCAGACCCTTTGGATCTCTATTTTTTCTTCAAAAGCCTGAAGCTCAGCTGGAGGTTCACTAGTATCTTGATTGGTTGAACAGGCAACGCTTAACATAATAACCACAAATACTAATGTTTTTCGGTAACTCATTCCGTTATCTCATCTAACCCATTTTCTTCGGTTTGCGGAAGAGCATCTAACTTCATTTGCACTAAACCTCGATCAACTTGGTCTGACTCTTGTGTGGTAAGAGCAGCATTATAAGCATCACGTGCACTGGTGAAATTATTCAAACCAACGTAAATATCACCTCGAACCTCATTAAAACGCCCGGAAAAAAAACCAGGGTCCACATCAAGCACAGAAAGTGCTTCAATGTAAGCCTCCTGATGAGCTAGTACACGCGCAAGCCGCAACCTGGCAATCATAGAAAGTTCCGGATCACTAGTTCCTTCCATAACGTAACGCAGATCTTCTCCAGCCCCTTCCAACTGTCCAGCATCCATTCTCATAACAGCTACTAACAGCCCTGCTTGATCCGCGTACGGTGTTTCTGAGTAGTTTTCTCGCAAATATTCAAGATGCTCAAGGGCATCAGCTAATGCATCATCAAGAAACGCTTCACGCACCTCTTCGTAAACAACAGAGGCCGCTACAGCCTGGGAGTCCTGGTGCGCATTGTATCTATTCCAACCAAAAAGGGATGCCACCCCCAGGAATAGTCCGCCAATCAGATACCAGCCATTTTCACGCCACCAAACACGCATTTGCTCGATCTGTTCTTTTTCAGAAAGAAATTCGTCCACAAAAAGCCTCCAGGCATTTTTTAGATTGATCTATTTTACGGTGATTTTTCCAATTGGCCGAGTAACATTGACGCCAAGTCATACATATTCAACATGACTTGTGGAGTGTCCTCGCGAAGTGCCTTAACACTAACTTTACCTTCATTTAGCTCATCCATACCAAGAATTAGAGCAAACCGCGCGCCGCTTCTATCAGCTCTTCGAAGCTGTGCCTTTAAACTACCACCCATGCAATCCATTGATATACATGCATTCGGTAGCTTTTCTCTTAATTCTTCTGAAACTCTAAGTAACAGGCTTCGCGGATACTCCCCCTCAGCAACTAAATATGCTTCTGGTAATTGCTCGGTGACAGTTAACTGTTCTGCATCTAGCAATTCTACTACCCTCTCAACCCCCAACGCCCAACCTATCGCAGGAGTCTCCCTGCCACCCAACTGTGACACCAGACCATCATAACGACCACCTGAACATACAGCACTCTGAGCACCCAATTTATCGGTCACCCACTCAAACACTGTTCTTGAGTAGTAATCCAATCCCCTTACAAGCCTTGAATTAACTTCGTAATCAATATTAACGCTGTCAAGCATCTTAAGTAGATTATCGAAGTGAAACTTTGAATCATCATCAAGATAATCACTCAATTCCGGTGCATTTAAAATTAAATCAACAAGATCAGGGTTTTTACTATCCAAAATTCGCAAGGGATTGCGCTCTAACCGATTTAGACTCTCTGGATCTAAACTATCTATGACTTCAGAAAAATAGTCTTTTAAAGCTTCTCTATATACTGCCCTAGCTTCAGGTGTACCCAGAGAATTCAACATTAACCTTGGGCTCTCAAGCCCTAAGCGACCCCACAACTGTGCTGACATAGTAATTAACTCAGCGTCTACCTCAGGACCTGGAAAACCAATAGCTTCCACATCTATTTGATTAAACTGGCGATAACGTGCTTTTTGGGGCTTTTCATAGCGAAACATTGGACCACTACACCAGAGTTTCTGCTGTTTATTATGAAACAGACCATTATTTAACCCAGCTCTGACTATACCGGCTGTTGCCTCAGGCCGCAGCGTGATGCTTGAACCGTTTCGATCCTCAAATGTATACATCTCCTTTTGAACGATGTCCGTTGTTTCCCCAATTGATCTGCTGAAAAGCTCAGTGCGTTCTAGAGCTGGTATACGAATTCTTTTATAACCATAAGCCTCAAAAATATCTTTAGCAGCATTTTCAACAGTTGCCCATGCTGCTCGTGAATCAGGCAATACGTCATTCATTCCACGAATAGGTTGTATTTGGTCGCCCATTAGTCTGAAAAAACCCTCGGAATAGCAAAACGAGCCACATTACCTATTCGACTATCAGCGGGAATTGTCTGAAACTCGCCATCTATTTGGATTCGAACTCCATCTGCGTTTCCAAGTAGAAATGACAAGGGCAGTTGCGCATTGAAAGTTAATATATCTCCGGCGCGTCCTAGTTCGTAGAACAAACGCTCCCCCTGCGCATCAATTATTTCTGTCCAGCAATCCTCATCATAAGAAACCACTACTTGTACAGATAATGGTAACAACTGATCATCCTCATTACTGGCTTGCGCCAAAGCTTGAGCCTCTATTTCAATCTCTCCAATCACATTAACCTGTGTACCAGAGATCTGTGATTCCGAAAAATCGGATAATGCTAATGGCAAATCAGTTTGTTGATCTATTCCATCAAAAGAAGATTGGTTGATATTTTCTGTGTACGCAACCAATGGCTCTGCTACTTCAACGGCATCATCAATTTCAGCAACAGCATCATCAGTTTCAGCAACAGCATCATCTTCAGAAAGACTTACCTCCAGAAAAGTAGACATATCAAAATAGTAATACCAAACCCAGCCTCCTACACCTAATAAAACTAATAGGATAGTTAAGACAACCCAACGAACAAGGCTTCCTTTATCACCAAGCTGAATTGGTTGAGTAGCAACCATAGGTACATCACTACTACCAACCTGACGTGCATATTCCTTAAGCAAATCTTCGTATTCCAACCCAAACCTCTGAGAGTACTGTCTTATATAACCCTTAGTAAAAACAGGAGCAGATAAGACCTCAAAATCATCATCTTCAATTGCTATCAAAAACCGAGAATCCACACACAACTCTTCTGCAAGTTGCTCTATGGATATTTCTTTTTCTTGCCGAGCAACCCTCAGAGTTTCGCCAAGAGAGGTAGGTCTCTCTTGAGTAACTTCATCTGAACTTTTATCGTTTTTTCCCATTCGTAGGTATACCAATCTATCTTGCAGCAATCGCCAAGAAAAAATTGTATAAATTCAAAGCTAAATATTTGAAAGTCATAAATTCGCCGCTCTAATCTGTCTATCACCTAGACGTACCCGCATCCGATCCTTCACCCTGCCTGCTAACTGGCCACAGGCTGCAGCAATATCATCGCCACGAGTGCGCCTTATTGTAGCGACTATTCCGGCTGCCCTCAGCTTTGCACAGAATTTAATGATCACCTCATCATCTGAACAGGTATACGCCGTTCCAGGAAAAGAATTGAAGGGTATAAGGTTTACTTTGGCGGGCTTATTTTTTAATAGTTTTATAAGAGAAATAGCATCTTTAATTCGATCATTAACACCAGCCAACATCACGTACTCAAAAGTTATGTGTCTAGATGCTAATGAGTCCGCATAATGCCAGCAAGATTCCAGCAACTCCTGGATCTGGTGACGCTGATTTATTGGTACAAGTTGATCACGCACTTTGTCCGTTGCCGCATGAAGGGACACTGCTAACGCAACATTACAATCCTTTGCTAGCTTACGGATCTGCGGAACAAGGCCAGAAGTACTTATTGTCACACGTCGTCGTGACAAACCAAAAGCACAATCATCTATCAAAAGTTTAGCCACCTGCACCACTTGCCGATAATTGGCCAAAGGCTCACCCATGCCCATAAATACAACATTAGTGATAGATAACTTTGACCCTAGCTCCTGGTTGGCAAAAATAACCTGGCCTAAGATTTCTGCGCCACTAAGATTACGATTAAAACCATGCCGACCTGTTGCACAGAATGAACAATCCATTGCACATCCAGCTTGCGAGGAAATACATAATGTTGATCGGTTCGTCTCAGGGATAAAAACAGTCTCTACAGCCTGTCCTGCACCTACATCTAACAACCACTTACGAGTTCCATCACGTGCTTCCTCCGAACTAATCATCTTTGGCAATGAAAGAGTAGCCTCGTTGCTGAGTTGATCGCGCAATTGCAAACTCAAATCAGTCATCTCATCAAATTTAAGCACGCCACGTTGATATATCCAACGCATTATTTGCTTGGCTCGGTATGACTTTTGGCCTAACCGAGAAAAAAACTCAATCAATGCTTCTGGCTCAAGCCCGATGAGATTCACCTTCTCCGATTTAACAATAATCGAATTCAGCGGGTTCTCACACAAATTCCCTCCTCATCAAAGAAAAAATCGATTTCATAAGCAGCAGTATCAGGCCCATCAGAACCGTGCACGATATTTTCCTCAATAGAATCCGCAAAATCAGCACGAATTGTGCCGGGGTCAGCCTCTTCAGGATTGGTTGCTCCCATAATTTCTCTATTTTTTTGTATTGCATTTTCACCCTGAAGAACTTGCACCATAACTGGGCCAGAGGTCATATATTTAACCAAATCAGAGTAAAAAGGCCGTTCCTTATGTATCTCATAGAATCCTTCAGCCTGGCTTTCCGTTAGATGCAACATTCTTGAGGCAACAATCTGAAGCCCTCCTTGTTCAAAACGCTTATAAATTTCACCTATCAGATTTTTCTCCACACCATCTGGTTTAATTATGGAAAGAGTTCTTTCTAAAGACATCATTCACCTTTTCTCTTAAATACTAAAACTTTCACCACAACCACATTCACCTTTAATGTTTGGGTTATGGAACTTGAATGCTTCATTTATACCTTCCTTGACAAAATCGACCCGAGTTCCATCAATCACTTTCAGGTTTTCATGATTTATGACAACTTTTACACCAAACTCATCAAATACAACATCATCTGGATTGATGGAGTCTGCATAATCGATAACATATGCAAAACCTGAACACCCGGTTTTTTTAATTCCAATCCTGAGACCAACACCATGACCGCGACGTTCTATGTAGCCGCGCACACGTTCTGCTGCGTTTTTTGTAAGAGAGATAGCCATTAACTTTTACCTTGCATATTTAGTTGGTCAAGTTGCATTTTACATACCGCTGCCGCATCTTCGATAAGTAACAATTTGCCTAATCTGTCCACAGGCACACCTAATTCGTTTCGGCGCTTAAGCATATCTAATGCTACAAGAGCCTTAGCTGACTGACCCTCTAACCATTCAGCTGCCCAATCGACCACAGCCACAGTGTGGGGACAGCCGTACACATTGAAATGTACAGTCTGTATTACACTGTCGATTACTTGGATTTGTAGACGTACCCAAACATTTAAAGTTCGGTCCGAAGCCTCACCTGAAACCACACCCAAAGCATTATTCTTAAAATCCTTTTTCCTGTTAGGAGAAAGAAAACGCCGCTCAATCTGTGAAGGATTATCCATTGTGTGGTCAATAGTTTAGCGCAAAATATACTTATAGCGCATCAACTTGTTGTCCAATCTGGAGCTCCATTTGCCAACTCCTTAAGACGAGAGACTTCCTGCTCAACTCTACCCAAAACATAGTCAATATCTGATTCTGATGTATATCGTCCTACACTAAATCTTAAGCTACTAGCGGCAAGAGCATCACTAAGCCCCATTGCACGCAGGACATGAGATGGATCAGCAATATTAGAATTGCATGCCGAACCAGCTGAAACAGCAATATCTGAAAGTGCAGCGCGTAAACTTTCACCCTCAATTCCGTGAAAAGTCACATTTAATACATGTGGCGATCGCTGGGTTGCGTGTCCATTTAGGCTAGCACATTCAATTTTTCTCAACCCCTCCCACAATTGATCTCTCCTAGATTTCAATAGCGGCGCTTCTCTATCTGGGTCAGCTAGAGCAAATGCTTTTCCAAAGCCTGCAATTTGATGTGTTGCTAAAGTCCCCGGACGATATCCACCCTCTTGCTCCCCACCATGGATTATGGGACTAATTTTGACCCCTTGTCTGATATAAATTGCGCCAACACCCATTGGACCGTAAGTTTTATGTGCGGTTAGGGAAACAAGGTCTACTGGGTAATCTGAGACGCTTAAAGGAACCTTGCCAGTACTTTGCGCTGCGTCTACGTGGAATAATACTCCCCGCTCTCGACAACACTCACCAAGCGCCTCAATGTCTTGTAAAACTCCAGTCTCATTGTTTACATGCATGATCGAAACCAGCACTGTGTCATCACGAATTGATGCAGCAAGGTCATGAGGATTAATAACGCCGTCGGCATTATGCCTAACAAAAGTAACATCTACTCCTTGAGACTCAAGTATCTTTGCCGCATCTAAAACCGCTTTGTGTTCTAGTGTGGAGGTGATCATATGGCGCCCACGCTGTTTATTTGCTTGCATGACACCAAATAGAGCCAAGTTGTCAGACTCAGTTGCCCCAGATGTAAACCAGATATTTTCAGCTGGCGCACAGATTCGTTCGGCTATTTGTCCGCGAGCAATATCTATACGAGCCTTAGCACGCCTACCTGCAGCATGTGATGAAGAAGGATTAGCCGAATCCCCGCTTGGCCCCAAACACTGAGTCATAACTTCTATAACTTCAGGATCGACCGGGGTGGTCGCTGCATAATCCAAATATATTTCCTTAACTTTCATATTCTACTGAGTCTGCCTCAGATAACTTATTTTTATCGTTCTGGGAAGTCCCTGAAGTAAGTGCGGTTAACATGCCGCGCAAAATATTAACCTCTTTTTTGTCAAGTTCAGCACGATGAAAAATCCTTCGCAATCTTAACTTTAGCTGTCTAGGATGGTTAGGATCCAAAAAACCAGACTCTTGTAATAATTGCTCAAGATGCAAATAGAAACCTTGAAGTTCTTCCGCATTTGCTGGGGGAGATTCCTGATTAGCCTTTTGTTTATTGAGCTTTTTCTCAAGATCTGGGTGTCCCATACGAAGCTCATAACATAAGACCTGAACTGCCATTGCAATATTCAACGAAGAATAATCAGGGTTTGCAGGAACATGTACAAGCCGCTGACAATACGATAGATCCTCATTAGATAAACCGGAGTGCTCTGGGCCAAATACAATTGCAACCTTAGTCTGTCCAATTCTTGACCAGATTTCCTCTACCACACTTCGAGAATCAGCCATAGGCCAAGATAGACTTCTAAGACGCGCACTTGATCCAACCACAAAGCCACAATCAGCTATAGCTTCAATTAGAGAGCCCACAACTTTTGACTTAGCAAGCACATCATCAGCGCCCGAGGCTCGTGCTGTTGCATCGACGCTAGGAAATTCTTTTGGTGCTACTAGTACCAAATCATCCAATCCCATAGTCTTCATAGCCCTAGCACTTGCACCTATATTTCCGGGATGAGATGTTTCTACAAGTACTATACGTACTGGTACGTGCATGATTAACCTGAATATAACTCTCATTATGAGGAAGGAACGAGTATTCTACCCATTAACAGCCAAAGACCAACGTAATAAAAAGTTTTAAATCCCTATGCATGGAATGTTAAACATAGCAGTGCAAGCTGCCCGGCAAGCTGGAACAGTGATGATTCGCCAACTCAACCGGTTAGAGACACTGGAAGTATTTGAAAAAAGACATAATGAGTTTGTGAGTCAAGTCGATAGGCTGGCAGAGCAAACCATTATTGAAGTAATTCGCGAATATCATCCAGATCACTCAATACTGGCTGAGGAAAGCGGCAAAAGCGGAAATCATGAGTATGAGTGGATCATTGACCCTCTTGATGGAACCACCAATTATCTCCACGGTTTTCCAGTCTTTTCTGTCTCTATTGCAGTAATGCATAAAGGAACGCTAGAACACGGGGTAGTCTATGACCCACTTCGGCAAGAATTGTTTACAGCCAGTCGCGGACAAGGAGCACAACTTGATGACCGTCGAATACGAGTAAGTAAACGTACCCTAATGAAACAATCCCTAATTGCTACTGGCTTCCCCTACAGAGGTAATAATCAATTTCTTGACGACTACCTAAAAATGCTACGTGAAGTAACCAAGCAAAGTGCCGGTGTACGTAGGCCAGGATCAGCTGCTCTTGATATATGCTATTTAGCAGCAGGCCGGGTTGATGGATTTTGGGAAATTGGTCTTAAAACATGGGATGTTGCAGCAGGGGCCTTAATACTAAAGGAAGCTGGTGGACGCATTAGCGACTTTCGAGGAACAGATAACTATATTAGCAGCGGCAATGTAGTGGCAGGGAATCCCAAAATATATGCTGCGCTATCTAAAATAATCTCCCCATTCGCAAACAATATTCCCTAGCAACATATAAAAAACTTGTTAAGCTAAATAAACCTTTTATGGCATATCATCGATTTCTTCCCGTTTTACGGGAATAAGATCTGTTGGCGAAACATTTAAGGCTAGAGCAGAAGAGCTAGCGACATAAATTGAGGAGTATGTTCCTATAATCACACCTACAATAAGCGCTAACGCAAAACCTGCAACCGTCTCACCACCAAGCAAAAACAAACAAAGCAAAACAAGCAATGTAGTAAAACTTGTAATCATTGTCCGTGCAAGCATCTGATTGATAGACGCGTTTATTATTTCCTCTGGTGTCCCGCGGCGCATGACACGAAAATTTTCACGAATCCTATCAAAGACCACAATCGTATCATTCAAGGAATATCCAATCGTAGCTAATAGCGCAGCGACAATAGTTAAATCAAAAGCCAATCCAAACAATGAAAAAAACCCAAACACAATAATTACATCATGGACAAGAGCCGATATTGTTCCAGCTGCAAATTTCCATCTAAAACGCAACATCACATAGATAAAAATAAGTATCAGGGCTATGAGCATGGCAAGACCACCCTGCTCCGTCAGTTCTTCTCCAACTTGTGGCCCCACGAACTCGAATCGCTGTAGCTCTGCCGAAGGATCTTGAGTTTGCAAAACCTCTATTACACGATCTCGTGTTTCCGTGTCTTCAGTTGCACCCTGAGGCATCAGCCGCACCAGCACCTCAGAAACTGTACCGAAATTCTGTACGAGAGGGTTTTCAAAACCTTCATCCACTAGCACGGAACGAATATTTGCCAAGTCTACTTCGCTTGCATAAGAAATTTCTAATAAGTATCCCCCAGAAAAATCCAACCCGAAATTAAGCCCTCGGGAAAACAACGAACCTAACGATAGAACGATAAGCAATGCAGAAAATATAATTGCTACTCGGCGAAAGCCCATGAAGTTAATATTTGATCTTGAGCTAAGCACTCTTAAATCCTGAACCACCAATAGCCAATCTTTCCACCTGTCGATTACCGTAAATCAAATTTATAACAGCACGCGTGCCAATAATGGCAGTAAACATGGACGTTACAATTCCTAGACCAAGAGTTGTTGCAAACCCACGAATTGGCCCAGTACCAAAAACAAATAATACGCACGCTGCAATCAGCGTAGTAATATTCGCATCGGCAATAGTAGAAAATGCTTTTTCATAACCAGCACGAATACTTGCTTGAGGAGAATTACCATTTCGTAATTCCTCACGTATACGCTCAAAAATAAGAACATTTGCATCCACCGCCATACCTACTGTGAGAACTATTCCAGCTATTCCCGGCAAGGTTAATGATGCCTGTAACATTGACAACAGCGCTACAATCAAAACTATATTTGCAAACAAAGCAAGATCCGCTGTAAAGCCAAATGTGCGGTAATAAAGAGCCATAAAGAATGCAACCAAGAGTAATCCAGTCAATACAGCAGTTCGCCCTCGCTCAATGTTATCCTGACCTAAACTTGGCCCAATTGTTCTTTCTTCTACCTTTAATATTGGCGTTGCCAAGGCACCAGCACGAAGCATCAACGCTAAATCCTGGCCCTCGAATGGCGAGAGTCCTGTAATTTGAAAGTTGCTTGAAAAAACTCCCTGAATGGTTGCAGTACTAATAACCGTTTCTTCCCGTATATTACGAAGTATTTCTTCGCCATCACGCTCAATTAACTCTGGTTTTTCTTCAATATACAAAACGGACATAGGCCTTCTTAGGTTTGCCTGCGTTGTTTCAAGCATTCTGTTGGCGCCCTGACTATTCAGCCGAACAAAAACTGCTGGCTGACCTTGGGAATATCCAAATGAAGCGTCTGTTAGTTGATCTCCTGAAACAATCATGTCTCTTCTTAGCAGTTCTGGTCGGCCATCTCGATGGTAACGCAATAGTGAACCTAACGGTGGACGATTATTTTGATCTGCCTCGTAAGGGTCATTCTCCCAATCTACGAGCCTGAACTCTAAGGTTGCTGTTGCTCCCAGAATTCTTTCTGCCTGAGCGGGGTCTTGTAAACCCGGAAGTTGTACAACAATTCGGTTAAGACCCTGACGCTGAACCACAGGCTCGGCAACACCCAGTTCATTAACTCTATTTCTTAGAGTGATAGTGTTTTGCTGTATAGCAAAATTCTGTCGCTCTGTAATCTGAGCAGGTGATAACTGCACCTGAAATCCAGGTTGGCCATCAACAGTTGTTCTATTTATAAGCAATAATGGATCCAAAACACGTATGATTTGTTCTGCTTCATTCATAGTCTCTGGATCCATAACACCAAACTGGATGGTATCTCCTCCAACAATTTCTATCCCCGTATTACGTATTGTTTCTTGGCGAAGACGAGTGCGCAAATCTTGGACATATGTCTGAATAAGCTGATCTATTGCAGAATCCAAATCCACTTGATAAAGAAAATGAACACCACCTCTAAGATCAAGACCTAAACTCATCGGTTCAAGTCCGATTGCTGTAAGCCATGCAGGGGTTCTAGGAGCAAGAGTTAATGCAACAATATGAAAGGTAAGTGTCTCACCAAGTACTTCACTGGCTCGTAATTGAGATGCCACATCAGGAAATCGCACCACAACTGCTTGGTCGCCAACCTCAGGCTCAAAAAACTCCACTCCTTCAGCCTCTAGAGTAGAATTAATTCCTGACAAAGTTATTTCAGTAACTGGATTACCATCTTCACGTGTAATTTGCAGAGCTGGATCATCTCCAAAAATATTTGGCAAAGCAAATACCAAACCACCCAGCATAATCAAAGCAACTAAAAGATTCCCCCATAGTGGAAAACGGTTCATCAGAATATCTCAGGAATTCTTAATTGTGCCGGAAGGGACTACTACTTGGATCGTGCTACGCTGCACCTTTAAAGATACACCATCTGCCACTTCTATGGTGATCCAATCATTATTCAAAGACATAACCTTCCCAAGCACGCCACCCTGAGTGACAACCTCCTGCCCCTCAGCCAATTCATCTACCATTTTTTTATGCTCTTTTGCTCTTTTTTGCTGTGGACGAATGAGCAAAAAATAAAACAGAACAAATATAATTATAAGAGGCAGAAAACTTGTAAAAGGATCCGCCTGTCCACCTGATTGGGCCCATGCTTGGCTAATAAAAAAATCCATAGTTTTATCCGCTGGTGTGCTGTTATCTAAGTTCGTAAGCTAATACAGCCAGCTATTATGACATAGGTTTGGAAACAATCTCGCTAACCATCGATCTCGGCAGCATACCCTTGCAGTCTCTCAAGAGAAAAATCAGCAAAACATTGATTACTGATTGCATCTCTCATGTCAGCCATAAGCGATTGATAGTGATAAATATTATGCACAGTGGCAAGTCGTGATCCCAAAATCTCATTACATTGCTGTAAGTGTCTAATATAAGCCCTACTATAGTGCTGGCAAGTATCGCAGTTGCATGACTCATCAATAGGGCTTGTATCATTTTTAAATCTCTGATTTCGAATATTGATTGAACCCTTCGACGTAAATAAACGCCCATTGCGCGCATGACGAGTGGGCATTACGCAGTCAAACATGTCAATACCATAAGATACTGCTTTGATAAGGTCTTCCGGCGTACCAACGCCCATTAGGTACCGCGGCTGATCTGACGGCATAAGGGCATTGATAGTTTCAAGAACTGACAAACGCTCGTCTTCAGTCTCTCCAACAGCAAGCCCACCTAAAGCGTAACCGTCAAAATCAATCTCGATAAGACTGGCGAGAGACTCTTCTCGAAGAGACTTAAAAACCCCTCCCTGAATAATACCAAAGAGTGCAGAATCTCTCTGTGCTCCTAACCCTAAATCATGGAATTTTTTTTGGCTTCTTTCAGCCCATCTGAGAGATAGTTCCATTGATCGGCGTGCTTCTCTTTCAGTTGCGGGATAAGCAGTACATTCATCAAATGCCATAACAATATCAGCGCTGAGACGATACTGAACCTCAATCGACTTTTCAGGCGTTAAAAACACCGGATCACCATCTACTGGGGAACGAAATTTGACACCCTCTTCAGAAACCTGGGTAGCGTCTAGACTCCAAACCTGAAAACCCCCAGAGTCTGTGAGAATAGGCTTCTCCCATCCCATAAACTCATGAAGACCTCCATGCGCTTCTATAACCTCTATACCTGGTCGAAGCATAAGATGGAAGGTATTACCTAAAACAATCTGGCTGCCAACAGAAGAAAGCTCTTTAGGCGTCATCGCTTTAACAGTACCGTACGTTCCAACAGGCATAAAAGCAGGTGTGTCTATAACCCCGCGTTGGAAAGTTATTTTTCCATATCGAGCAACATCGTCAGTTTCTAGTAAACTAAATTTCATGGCTCTACCAACATCGCATCTCCATAACTAAAAAAACGGTATTCTTCTTTAACAGCGTGTCTATAGGCATCAAGCACTATCTCACGCCCAGCCAGTGCAGAAACCAGCATTAGCAAAGATGATTCAGGTAAATGAAAATTAGTTAGCAAAAGATCAGTAACCTTAAAATCAAAACCAGGGTAGATAAAAAGATTGGTTTCACCTTCAAAGGGCTTAAGTTCTCCTCCTAGTGCAGCAGTCTCAAGTGCCCGAACTACAGTTGTGCCAACTGCAACTACTCTTCCTCCACGCTCTTTGGTCTTCAAAATTAGTTCACACAGAGTCTCAGAAACACATAGCCACTCAAAATGTAGTTCATGATCTTCAATTCGTTGAGTGCGCACAGGAGAAAATGTACCAGCTCCAATGTGTAAAGTGAGGAACTCCGTTTCTATACCTTTCTTATGCAATCTGTTGAAGATTACATCATCAAAATGCAGTCCTGCTGTCGGGGCAGCTACAGCCCCATTCTTTCGTGCATAAACTGTCTGATAGCGATCAATATCATCATAGTCATTTACACGTTCTATATATGGTGGCAGAGGCACTTTTCCGTGGACTTCGATAAACGACTCAATATTCACATTAAAAGAAAGATCAAACAAACTACCTATTCGGCCTTTCACTTTAGCTTTAACACCATCAGAAAAAAAAAGTTCCGCACCAATTCTTGGGCCTTTACTAGCCCGCACATGGGCGGTAACCATGTTATTTCCTCTAATACGCTCAATTAAAACCTCGATAGCGCCACCAGACGATTTACGACCATAAAAACGAGCCTTGATTACGCGGGTATCATTTAAAACCAGCAAATCATTTGGACCCAATAGCTCTGGTAAATCCAAAAAACGTCTATCTGATTTCTTTCCATTACGAAGAACTAAGAGACGACTGGATTTTCGCTCGGCAAGTGGTTCCTGTGCTATCAGGCTGGCTGGCAAATCATAGTGAAAATCAGTTCTATCCATGGATATGCGATTCTAACTTGCAAACTTAAATTTTGTGTCGGTAATTAAAAAAAGCCGGCTATGTTAGCCGGCTTAAACTAGCTGCTGTGAAGCAGAATTGACATTTACTCAATCTAATTGAGCAGGTTGGGGAATACCAAGTTCAATTTCAAGCATTTGACGTTGTAGGCCGCGCATTATTGTCAGCTCTAAATTCTCACCCTCCTCAAAACTCTTTAACACCCGCCAAGCATGCTCGGTATCAAGTGGAATTCTTGTTCCAATTTGGAGAATTACATCACCATCAAGTATTTCTATGACATTAGATGGTGCTCTGACAACCAAGATGCCCACATCGGTACCAAAATAACTAGACAATTCTGGTGTCAGTCCAACCAGTTCCATATCGCTCCAAAGATGCTCCTTCCAGCGACCTCCATAACCTACCTTTGGATCGCCTTTTTTTAAGCCATTCCAGAAGCGCGGCCCAAAGAACTGTGGCCTACCACGTGGCCCTTGATCATTAAGCGCGCTAGAAACTAGCCCTTCAGTAATAACTTGAATATCCTGTTCGGTGTTATCACGAACAACAGTCAGTGTTACCGCATCACCTGGGCTATAGTTTTGCATCTGATTAATCAATAGTTCAGAAGGTGAATCGCCAACTAATTGAGCTCCATCTAGTGCAATGATGAAATCCCCCGACTGAATACCAACCTCTGAAGCTGGTCCTCCTGGGGTTACCCCATCCACTCTAATACCATCTGAGGCATCACTGATACTGATACCTAACATAGCTCTACGACCAACATTATGTCGGCCACGTTCAAGCCCGCCCATAACCTGTCCTCGGAATTGCGTAGAAAGTCTGGCCACCTCCCTTGCAGCCTCCTCCATCGCCTGCCTAGCCTGACGCAATTCCATTCGAGTCTGCTCAGAATCAGCTGATTGGGCTAAAACCTGATCAGATAAACTAAATATGCCAATGAGCGCAGTAACCATCAATAACCTTGTTCTATCCATTTTCATGACCCCGATAAGAATTAGCTTATTTATAAGATGCTTCTAGAACCCAGAAAGTTGCGCTTGCGTATAGCGCACATTAAGCAATGCATTCATTAGCTCAATTCGTGTCTGCCACAATGCCTCAGCATGCATGGGCTGCAAGGGATGTGCATACATTAATTGTGCATCTACCTGCGCAATTTCATCTTCTAAACTTACAATTGTAGCTGTTGTTCCTGTATTCACGAGACTAGGCCTATAACCTATCTCGTTGAGCTGGCGCTCAAGCTCATTTGACTGCGAGACTAGTGATGCATAAGTGGGAGCAACAAGTTCCTGAACATATTGTGTTTTATCACCAACCTCAGCGAAAGGGTCAGCAGCCAAGATTGCATAATCTGGTGTCTCTGGCAGACGCATGACATAAAAGATTGCTGCTGCTGCAACAGTTGCTGCAATTGCACCACGGAACAACCATTCCCATTTCGAAACAGAAAAACTATCTCCAAAAGAGGCATCAGCAATCTTTTCCCAAGCACCATGAGGAGGATCCAATAAAGGTAAAGCCCGAAGTTCATCCTGTGTTTGCTGCAAAGCAGCCACCTCTGCCCTTAGCTGACTATTACGATCAACTTCAATTTGAACAGCAGCATCTAACAACTCACCATCACGAATTTTTAAAAGATCTTCAGTTTTGATTCGCATAGTTTTTATTGTCCTCTATGGAATTATCATCTAAAAAACCGCGCAAGCGTTCGTGCGCTCTTGCCAACTGGGACTTAGAAAAGCTGGTTGTTTTTCTCATCATTTCGCCAATCTCTTTGTGTGTATATCCTTCTACATCATGCAACCAAACAACAGTTCGTGCAGTTGCTGAAAGTCTATCAAGCGCTGATTCAAGAATTAGCTGTTTGTCCACCTGTTCTCCATCTGTTATGGGCAGAATACTATCTGTTAGTTCAATATCTACGCGCTTTGAATTCCAAGCAGACCGCAAGCTCATTAAACATTTATTAACCGCGATACGGCGAACCCAAAATTCAAACCCGGCATCCCCTCTATACGTATGTATTTTTCGAATAACCTCAATAAACGTTTCTTGCAAAACATCTTCTGCCATTGCTGTAGAAACCAACATTCTTCGAGCCAAGGTATAAATCATAGGCGCACATAGTTGGTAGAGCTTTGCATGTGCACCTTTGTCCCCCCTACGGGCTTTTTTAACAATCCTTGAGTCTACTTTTGACAAAAAAGGTCTCATAATTAGCTTGTTAGATGCATAAACCAGACAAAAAGTTGCAACTTTTTTTAAAAAACTGGCTGATTACTTAACCTTACAAATCTTGATCACACAAGTCCCTATAAAACAGCCCCCTTGTTTATGCTAAATCCATGAACCAAACCTATACATTGACAGTAAGTAATAGAGAAGCATAAGGTGGCTGTTAGTTTGACAATTGCTTCCCAATTGCCGGGGTGGCGGAATTGGTAGACGCGCCGGATTCAAAATCCGGTACTGGTAACAGTGTGAGAGTTCAAGTCTCTCTCCCGGCACCAATGCTTGCTCAGCACCATCAATAATCAAGATACTCTTGCAAAACGTTCTTCTGCCTACAACTTGACTATGTGGTTTTGTAGTAGCAGGCTGTAACAATGGTGAATCCAATTAGACGTGCGCTTATAGCAACTGGTGCTGCGGTAGCAGCTGCAACTGCTGCACGGCGAACTTTTGCGCAAGGAGATGACTCAATGTCAGTCTATGAACGAGGCGATGTAAGCATTCACTACCAAGACACAGGATCTGGGTTTCCACTACTTCTAATACCAGGAGGCGGTTTAAATTCTGTGGCCTCGTATTTTGATAGTAGGGCACCATTTAATCCTATCCAAGAATTTAGCAATGATTACCGATGCATCACCATGGATCTTCGTAACGCCAATGATGGACAGTCGACTGGCCCATTAGAAATTGATCGCCCCTGGAATTCACATACTGACGACCAGCTTGGTCTAATGGACCATTTGGGTATTACGGAATTTATGGTAATAGGATTTTGCATAGGAGGTCCTTTTATATGGAACTTACTAAGAAGAGCTGGTGAAAGAATACCCGCCGCTGTCCTAGCGCAACCAAGCGGATTTGATCCCGAACTTCCTAATCTTTTCTATGAGGGAAATATGGCTAATTGGGGACCAGCACTTGCTTCACGTCGCCCAGATATTACGATGGAAATGGTCGAGCCATATCTTAATAATATGTACCGAATAAAGGGAGATTTTGTATTCACTGTAACTCGTGAATTTGTTCAGAATTGCCAAACACCAGTACTTGTTTTACCGGATGATATCCCAGCCCATCCTTACGATGTAGCAATGGAATCAGCTTTGCTGGCGCCAAACTCAGAAGTAAGTTTATATCCATGGAAAAGGCCGGCAAACCGCATTCCCATAGCTGTACGTCATATACATTCTTTTTTAAAAGCAAACCAACCTAGAACAACCTGAGGATTCTGCTAACAGAAATATCAATCAATTTAGTGAGCAATTATTTTCCTGCAGTTCACACTGCGACCAACGACCACCCCCAATATCTACCAAGCTTCTTAACCGTTGCAGCAAAACTGCAGACCATTCCTCAGTGGCCCATTTAGTGATCCCTGGTAACTCCGTAACATCATAAACACCATCAATTAATTGCTTCTCAGCGCTACGCGCCAAAAGCCTGTTACTCATGGAATCACGCAATTCAACCATCAAAGTTACTTCCCATGGCTGTTTAATGAAAGTTGTATTGCTACCTGTTCTAGTCGGCGGAATACCTGACACAATATCCACAAGGAGCCCCTGTACTAACAAAACATTCCGTCCCACAGTACCAGTTACTTCATAAGGCTTCAGTTGAGATGCAAATTCATGAAATGATTCACCAAAAAACCTATTAAGTCGCTCTTTATTAACTTCGCTGACCGGAAAACTTGTGATTGCCAAGTCATTTTTAGGGTTGTACCGCTTGGGAACATCACGAAATGATGTAATCGTAGGCATGATAAGAATACTTGTGTATTTATCTAGATCTATATCAGGTCTCACATAAGCTGTCTCCATAATAAATGGATCAACTTGTTGAAGCCCATCACTAGCGACTACTGACTCTGGATCAAATAATAATTGCGGCTGAGAAATAACTTCTCCGGCAAAAAAAAATACAAAATTTAACACGCCGATTACTGCAATCCATGACTTTTTGGAGAACATTAAACTTATATAATTTCCAACAAAACTTTTCAGAAAAAAGCTCCCATATTGAGTTATAAGTTCAAGCCTTAAGTTATTGTAGTCGTTGCACAGCTTCAAGTGATTGCTGTACATTTTCTAAGGGAGAAATTCCGCCTATTGTTTCAGCAATTGTACCGTCAGGCAGAACAATAAAAGTAATGCGTTCTGCCAAATCATGATCTACTGCTATGCCTCTTGTATCAGTCATACCATCTCGGCGTTGACGAACCGCCAGATCATACGACCGAGTTATATCACCCGTAACATCAGAAGCGACTGCTAACTTGCCTGCGCAATACTCCGGATCAGAAGAAAAATCGTTGAGTCTCTCAATACTATCCAAGGAAACACCAATCACACTTGCACCCGCTGCAACAAACGATTCCATATTTACCGCAAATTCATGAGCTTGAATATTGCATCCTCGAGTGAAAGCTGATGGATAGAAATATACAACGACTGGACCTTGACTCAATGCATCGTCGAGAGAGAAATCAAACTCTTCACCTGCAAGAGATGCTCTTGCTTGGAAATTTGGAGCGCTATCCCCAGGCTGCAATGCTGCATATGCCTGCAAATTAAGCGCGATATAACAAAAAAAGCTAATTAACACTTTATTCATAATCATGCCTGCTTGTATTTAGTTTAAATGCATTGCCACAATGGCTGGCTCCATCCTGACTGGTACTTGATCTGCTAGCAAGTCCTTATCAATACAAGCCACTATATCAGGCGTGGAATAAGGCTAAATATCACGCTTTTACAAGAACTAACGTAAAGCTTCTATCTTGATTGTAAACCCAGAAATTGAGCAGGATTGCGCTTTGTCATAACATTAATTTCGGAATTTGTGATGCCAGCATCAATTAAACGACGGATACTTAATGCGAGACCGTCTGAGGGCACTGGACGCCCCACCTGACCAAGATCAGTACTCAGTACTACGTTTATTGTGTTAACAAGCCTAAGTTGTTCAACAAATTTAGCAAAACGTTCGTCATCACCAAGAGATAGAGAAATTGGATACTCTAACAATGCCCCCATTTCAGCAGCAGCTCTCTGGGTCTCAGGTGACATTGATACAGATGGAGAAAATGGATGAGTTACTATTATTTTTTCAATTCCTCGGGCACGTGCTTCCTGAATCAAAAGCAAAGATTCAGCTGGGCTTGAATGCCCTGTAGCTAAGCTGAGGTCAAAATCCGCTATCACATCTAAAACCTCGAGTACTTCAGGAAGTAACTCTCCATCATTTGAGATTGACACATAGCTAGATCCTCCCGAATTACGAACTGCATGTTCCGAATCTCTAGTTGGCATCCAGACAACTCGGCCATGAGCATTCGTCGTCTCGGCCATAAGCCTAACCGCGATAGGATTAATGCCCCCGACAGCTTTATTTAGGGTTATTCCGCCGTAGACACCAATTTCTGGTACAACCTGCGACACTAAGTAGGCAAGTGAAGCTGTATGAGTGTTGTGGTTTTTAAAGAGCAAAGCTTGCATACCATTACGGCGAGCCATGCGAGCAACTTCATAAGCATCCACTGATCTCAAGTCGCTATCTGGGGCTGCATGCACATGAAGATCAATCATTCCCTCTAGTTGCGCTTGCACCGAAAGCATTGGGCTCAGCATTAATAAAAAAAATAGGTGTCTCATGATGGATAAAGATTATTTATTTTTATTACTTTATCTTTGAATAGTAAGTTGCATCTAAAAACACACTCTCGACGTTCTGCACAAGCCTACCATTACGTCGTGACTCCTCAGATGCACTTAACCAATCTGGGTCTGCCCTAAAATCTGCCCAACTAGCAACAGCTGCTTCGCGACTATCATGAGCAAGCAAGTAAATCAGCGTATTCTCAGAAAGAGGTGAGTCCGAAGGCTGAAAATATCCAATGTTAGTCATGCCGTGTCGCTCAAATAGAGATACGGTGTGGTCCGCGAATCGTGAGTGGAGTTCCGCAAGGCGGCCAGGATGTGTTGTGTATGTTCTTAATTCAAATATTTTTTGTGGTGTTTGCGCCTGTGCATCACTCGCAAACCGCACATTCCCACCAACAATGACGCCAAAAACAAAAGCAAACACACTAAAAACAAAAATCACCCTATACTTCTTAGACATATACATTCCTTTATATTTCAACGCCTTAAGGCTCGGACCCCTCAATCTCAGCTATACCACTTCCAAGAGTAGCCAAAGATTCCTCTACGCCAAGCCTCAAAAGATTGGCATCAGTAGGCCCCTGAAAAAACTGAAAGCCCTCACGCTCACGCCACGCCTGAGGTCCGCCCAGCGCACGGCCAGCCGCCAAAGTAGCTTGGCGTACTTGATCAACCATTGATTCATATTGTGCATCCCCCTGTCTCAGGCCAGAAAAACTCCCAAGATCAGTACTAGCAACCATAACCACATCAACATGATCAACTGCTGCAATCCAGCTAACTTCTTCTACTCCAGCTGGGGCCTCTATCATTGCAACAAGCATGATGTTTTCATTTGCACTTTCACGGTAATCATCTCCCCAAAGTGCGCGATACTGTCCCCCGCCCTGACTACGAATTCCAATTGGCGGATAATGTGCATACTGCACTGCTGCTTCAATCTTCTCTGCAGTATCAACAAGAGGAACAATAATTCCTAAAGCTCCAATATCCGTAGCTTTTTGAATATCTCCAGCAGTAGCATCAGGAACTCTCACAAAAGGAATTGCAGGGGCATCTTTGCATGCCCATATCATGCGAGCGACCTCCTGATAAGTCAGCGGACTATGTTGCATTTCAATCCAGAGGAAATCATAGCCAGAATTAGCCATGGAACAGTACATATTAGGATCAGAGGTAGTCACAGTACCACCTATAACTTGTTCGCCACGAGCAAGCTTTTCTTTAACTGTATTGTAAATTCTCATCTCTTGAGCCTGGGTCATTTGCAACAAGCTCATACAAACAAAACCACACGCTACCACTGATCTTTTAAACAGATTCGGCATAATAATTCCCTATTCTTTTTTATCTAAATTCCTAAGGTAACAACACTTCATTGAATAATCTCATGAACTCCAATCCAGAATAAGTACAGTTTACATGCATACACTTGTCTCATTCTGAAAATCCAAGAACGCAATATAAATCGAGGCTTAATCCTTACGTTCTCTTGCTCTCCTTAACTGCAAAAATAATCGCCTTCTTAACCAAGAAGAACGCCCTTCCGACTGAATTAATGATCTTAAAGTTGGACTATTTTCAAGCACATTACTTTCAACAGAATCAGAATGGAGTTTTAGGTGAGCGAATATTGTCCGCCTTCCAAGACCCACTGACCTAACCCGAACATCTGCTCCGTCTTCTTGATAAAAAGATGCAGCTAAAAGTTTTAACCTGACTGCGCCGCGAACATTACCTCCAATAACCAAAACTTGCTGATTAGGCTTATCAAGGTCAATCACAATATCGCAATGTGAGCGAACACCATTCCCTATGCTCTGAACCCTATCAGCCAGAGACCTGTAGGTCCCTCTCCGTGAAGAGCAAAGTAAATCACCCGGTTCTATAGGTAATTCTCCTACATCATAAGCGGTGTATGCTGCTTTAGATTCATTGGTACGAGCTTGAATGGCCTGATCTATATACTGATGGTGTGCAATGGCTCTCTGGAACTGGTCGAATTCGCTTAAACCACCCTCACACATCACCCAAGAAATGAATGCTGCAGACCAAGGATCACGCCACCGTGCTGAGGCGCCACTAGGCCCATTCCAAACACTATTTTGCCTTTCCAAAATCCAATCACCATCTGGTGTAACTGACCAGTAACCAGCAATTGTGTTATTCAAACGTCTTGATTCACTTGCACTGAGCCGTGGTGCCCTCCCACTTAGAAGACCTGTTGAACTTGAGCCAGACACTCCAGTTTGATCTAGAATATGAAACCCAAAAAACCCCCATTCTTGGATCGCAATATTAACAATACGACCCCTTGCCTTTGATAATGAAAGCTTTGGACAAGACCTATCAATAACATGAAGTTTGCCAGGCACTCCTGCGATTCTCGTTGATGGTAGAGTAATGTCCAGTTGATCTAGTGATACCCGTTCGAGATAGAACTGTCCTTTTACTACTGGACTCAAACTAAAACTTGCTATCAGCAACAGAAATAATTTCAAGAAAAAACAAAAAGGAATTTGATAGCTTCTTGTTAGGTCATTATTAGAATTTAAAAAGAGATGCATATAATAACTATTCTTTCCAAAGCTGATGCGCTAGAAGGCCCAGAGCTCCTAAAGCATATTGAGATAGGAAACCACAATTAGTACAAGCGGTAATAACTGAGGGAATACTTTCGCCGCCAAGAACATAATCAGATGCGCTATTTTGAATAGTCTGATTAAAAAAACCATCAACAAGGGTAAAGGCCTTATTTCCGCAACGAGGGCAAGGTTTGTCAGCCCCCTTTTCCACAAGCTTCTGGATTATTTCGTCTTTTTCAAACTTTTTCATAACTCCCTTTTTATTTGAATCCATAAAATGCCTGACTTTAATGTCTAAACTGACCCAGTAACCCTAACATTCAACTATCAAATAAAAAAATCAGTAGATATCTACACTATGCTATTTTTGTATCAACGAGAACACCAAAATCAGAATGGTATGATAGAGGAATGAAGAAAAAACTAGCATTTCTATTTTTGTCCCTGTGGATCAGCCTACCTGCGATTGGACACCACAGCGCTCAAATATTTGACGCAAATACTATTTTAGCCCTCCCTGGCACGGTAACCCGTTTTCAATGGGCTAACCCACACACCTATATTTTCGTAGAAACTATCAATGAGGCTGGAGAAGCTGTGGAATGGGAAATTGAGACTGATGCAGTCCCTATCCTTGCCCGTAGTGGGTGGACGAGTGAATCCATTCAAGTTGGCGAACAGGTCCTCGTTCGTGCAATGCCTGACAGAAACCCACGAAGAAAACATGCGCTCCTTCTTACGTTAGAAAAAACAAACGGGTCCATATTGTCTGCAAGATCCTACTTTCTCAGGCAATCAAGTGATTCTGAATCACTAGCTCAGGCATTTGATTTTTCAGGAAACTGGGAACTTCGTCGTGAAGACTATGATATCTATTATGCAGCATGGGGAGAGGTTTCAATTACCGATAAAGGCTTGGCTGCAAGCTCCGAATTTGACGTCAGAATGGATAGTCCAGCAGCTCAATGTGTTGCAGCACCCCTACCATCAATACTAGTTGCCCCCTACCTCAATGAAATAGAAATAAAGGATGATGCTATAGTTATTCGCAATGAGCGATTTAATGCGGAACGGGTTATTTACCTAGATGGGCGTGAACATCCTGCAAATGGTGAGCGGACGAATCAGGGGTATGCCATTGGTCGGTGGGACGAAGACACGCTCATTGTTGATACACGACTATTTGAAGATCATAGAGCCCCCATATCAGGACAACAGGGTAATAGCGGCGTACCATCAGGTGCCGAAAAACGTGTGCTAGAACGTTACTCTTTGAGTGAAGATCGAACAAGGCTTCTTATTGATTTTGTACTAGAAGACCCTGAATACCTAGCAGAACCATTTAGTGGGCATGTTGAGTGGTATTATGCACCTCATTTTGAAATGATGGGCTTTGGTTGTGACTTAGAGAACTCAAGTCGCTACACACTTCAATAATCCTAGTTGACTATGCGTCTTTTCAAAAAAGTTTTTTATTTCATTATTGCAGCAATTTTCTTTGTAGTCCCCGTATACGGGCACCATGGATTTACTACGATATTTGACATGAATTCTGTTTTAACTTTTCAGGGCAAAGTCAGTCGCTACGATTGGCGCAATCCTCATGTCTATATCTACGTTGAAGTACCTGACGCCACAGGCGCTTTATTAGAGTGGCAACTTGAGGGAGATCCCACTCCAATCATGACACGAAGCGGATGGACTCCATCAATTCTAACCCCAGGTGACCAAGTCGCAGTTAGGATTCACCCCGATAGAAACAGTGAAAGAAACCATGGCTTATTAGTATCACTAACTAAAGAAGATGGCGTCTTCCTAACGCCACGATCAGGTTCAAGTACCTCAAACAACAGTGCTTCTAGCCTCGAGGGTGTTTGGGATGGGCTACCAGGGTTTAGTACGCGAACCTTTATTTATGGAGCCTTGACTGAGGAAGGTTTAGCAGCCCAAGCAACATATACTGAAGCCGACAACCCTACTTCAGACTGTATCCCCTTTCCTTTGCCAACAATTGTAGCAGCACCCTATCTAAACCAAATAGAGATACTTGAAGACCGTATAGTAGTGAGAACTGAGTTATTCCAGGTTGAACGCACTTTCTATACAGATGGGAGACAACATCCTGAAAACGGCCAGAGAACTAATCAGGGGCACTCTATCGCTTGGTGGGAAGATGATGTATTAATAGTGGACACAACACTATTTTCAGACAATCGAGCTGGAAACCGCAATGGCATTCCATCAGGCCCTCAAAAACATACTATAGAAAGGTATCGTCTGAGTGATGACGGTACGCAATTACTTATCAACTATGTTATTGAAGATCCGCAATACTTGATAGATCCAATGACTGGAAGTATGACCTGGAACTATGCGCCTGAAAGAGAACCAATGCCATTTGAATGCAATCCGGACAACGCGAAGCTTTACGAGGTACAGTAAAAATCCTTAACCTGCCTTAAGTACCATAAAATCAACAACCTAATCTTATAAGTTATGGAGCGCATAAATGATTGCCGTAATATTCGAAGTCGAAATGCTTACAAAAAAGCAAAAAGACTACATTGAATTTGCTAATCAACTGATGCCTCTAGTGGAAAAAATTGATGGATTTATCTCAATAGAAAGATTCGAAAGTCTCACTAAACCGGGGAGAATGCTGTCACTATCTTTCTGGAGAGATGAAATGGCCGTCGCTGAGTGGCGTAATGTTGTAGAACACAGAAAAGCACAAAAAGCAGGTATAGAAACTATTTTTTCTGATTATCGCATTCGAATAGGAGACATTAAACGAGACTATGGGATGCATAAAAAGAAGGGAGCACCGCAAGATAGCAAACAATTCCACTCATAAAAAATCTATACCTAAGGCGCAAGCAAAGGAATTTCCTGAATGGGTAGAGGCTCAGGCCTGGACTCCAAAAACGCATATATGTCAGCCAGTTCCTGATCTGACAAAACGGACTCAGTATAAGGAGGCATGCCACCACTAGGGTTTCGGGCATACCAACTAAACCTTGGAAATGAAACAGGATCTGGTCCAAGCCTGGGGCCTTGAGCGCCGCCTTGTCCCTCATTGGCATGGCATTGGTAACACCCCTTACTTCGATAGACTTGCTCACCAATATCAGGCCGTCCATTAATGACTTGTTGCGGAATATTAGGCGTCAAAAAATCATAAATCTCATCTAGGATAGAATCAGACAAAATTTCTTCAGTATAAGGAGGCATGCTGCCTGTTGGCTCTCGCACGTAAGCAACAAAGCGAGCTAATGAAAGCATGCCAGTTGTCAAACTTGGTCCTAGTACATCGCCCTCTCCCTGATTGCCATGACAGCCTGCACACCCAGATGCTAAATAATGTATTTGACCGTTATTATCTTGAGCAAAAACCATAGAGAAACTCATCCCGAAAACCAATATTGCGGTTAACAGCATTAAATGTGTGCGTTCCATAAACAACCTCACCTAACCTGCGTAACAACATCAACTAAAGCTGGTTCTCCACGCTTCACAACAGCTACTGCTCTCTCAAGTGCAGGACCAAGGTCTGCTGGTTTATCAATTGGGCCCTCCGTATAAACTCCCAATCCCTTCACCATTTGAGCGTAATCAATATTTGGATCGCCTAATTCATTACCTATATGTGCACGGTCAACCCCTCGATTACGAGCATTGCACATCCGTTGTACGTGCATAACTTCCATATGATATGAACGGTTATTATTCATAACGCTCAATAGTGGAATTCCATGATGTGCTGCTGTCCAAAGAACCCCAGGGGCATACATTAGATCCCCGTCTGTTTGAATCGCTACAGAGAACCGTCCATGGCGTCGATTTGCTAAGGCGCCACCTACAGATGCGGGAGCTCCATAACCGATACCTCCGCCTCCTGCGTGGCCGAGCCACTGATATGACTTATTGAAATCCCAAAGTCTTCTAGGCCAACCTCCACCATCACTGTAATAACTAGAAACTAATGACCAATCTTCATTTTTTATCTTTGACCAAATTTCAGAACATAATCGCGCTGTGCTGACCGGACTTGCATTAAAAGCATAACTCGCCGCGAGTCGTGCGTTCTCATCAGCCAAACGACTTGCCTGTGATAATTTTTGACCCCGTTCTTCAAACACCTGACGTCTGGAACGAGTCGTTAGACGCTTAACTGCCTCTATTAATGCTGGCATAGTTGCTTCTGCATCTGCTGCAATTGCCAGATCTACTTCCTGCATACGACGAAAATCCTGATAATTAGAGCGTATATACAAATCTCCCGTTGAAATGGAAATCAATTTGGCATCAGGCTTGGCAACACGTGAAACAGACCGATGAAGTTGGTCGCGCAGTGAGTTAACTGTGGACCAAAAATCCATGACCTCTAGCCCAAGAATTACATCAGCCTGAGAGATTATTTCTCGATTTATTGGCGGTGCTCCATTGCCAGCTCGATGGGTCTGATTTAATGGATGACGTGTCGGAAAATTCAACCGACTTCCCCCATCAATTACAGCTGCCTGCAAAGCCTCTGCAAGCTCTACCAATAAGGACATTCCAGCAGGAGTGCGTGCAGCACGATCAGCCACAAGTACTGGAAATTCAGCCTCAACAAGCATTCGCGCCGCTTCCTCAACCGCGCCAGAATCTCCTTGGGGTGGAGTTGGAATAGTTAATTTTGGAATAGACAAACCTGAATCCAGCGGGATTGGTCCTTCCTGCAAATGCCCATCTAATACTAAGACGACCGGAGCCATTGGGGGCGTCATTGAAACCTTATAAGCACGCACGGCAGATTCAGCAAAATGCTCTAATGACCACGGCGTGTCATCCCATTTAACATAATCCCTAACCATATCTGCCGCATCTTGCACGCCGTGATACCACTCTGCGGCCCTACGTAGTGCTGCATCATTATGATTCCCCAGAACTAAATACACGGGTACTCGGTCACACCACGCGTTGTATATCGCCATGGCAGCATGCTGAAGACCAACTGTCCCGTGAGCCATAACCGCCAGAGGTTTACCCTCTGCCTTGAAATATCCATGTGCCATTGCCACTGAGGATTCTTCGTGACAACAAGTAATAAGCTCAGGGCTCTCATTACCACCGTAATTAATTATTGATTCATGAAGACCACGAAAACTTGACCCTGGATTAGCGCAAATATAGTCAAATTCAAGAGACTTGATAACGTCTACCATAAAATCAGACCCTGCACGTTCATCAGCTGCTATGACCTGTGCATGTGCAGGTGGAGATGCCTCATCCTCAGCCGTTATAACTGGGGCTACTGGCCTTTGTATATCTGCCTCAGAAACTTCTTGGCTATGGCTCTTCTCAGATCCTGAACTACCGATCAATGCAGCTGCCCCAGCGAGGGTGCCATGCTGCAAAAACTTTCGTCGCTCTATTGATGCTTCTTTTGAATCACTAGATTCCGTCATTATTCAGTGCCCCTCATTTTCTCAATGATTATTTCAGAGAACTCCCACCACATTTGCAAGAATTAATTCTATCAACCCATATAGAAAAGCATGAGTTCACAAAATCATAGTTTTATTATTTTAGAATAACATGGACCAAGACTGTCACCAGACAAGGTAGAATCCCTGTCAGATAAAGTAACTTTATATTTTGAGGAGTGTCATGTTACGCCCAACTTTATTTATTTTTGCATTCATCATCCCGCTACTAACGAATGGGCATCACAGTAGTGCCGGCCTTTTTGATCACGATAATATGGTTGAAATTCAAGGAGTTATTACCTCAGTAAGATGGCGCAATCCTCATCCAGAATATACAGCCGCTGTAGAAGACGAAAATGGAAATACTGTGGATTGGCGCATAGAAACCGGTTCCGTCAGTACACTTAGACTACGTGGCGTAGATAGAGACTTTATTCAGGTTGGTGATCGAGTAAGGCTGGCAGGTGCTTCCTCATTGCGAGGTCTACCCGAAATGTTTGCGGAAAATATGCTCCTTGATGATGGTCGAGAGGTACTGCTAAGAGCTGTTTCCAAACCTTTTTGGCCAGCTGGTGTGGCAGGAAATCTTTATCAACGCGAGACTGACGAAGAACAAGCCTCAGTAGGCCGTGAAGGAGCAGAGGGAATTTTCAGGGTCTGGACGCCTATTTTTGATGACCCAGAAGGATACCCACTGTTGAGTGGGGGGGATTATCCAATGACTACTGAAGCAAGCGCGCTAAAAGCTCAGTGGGATCCCCAGTCTAGTCCATATAACGCGTGTAACCCAAAACCTATGCCTTACATAATGGGGTCCGCTTATCCCATAGAAATTGAGCCAATAGGCGATGACCTTTTAATTAAAATTGAAGAATTTGATCTGGAACGTATTGTTCGAATGAATAACTCAACTCCCCCCAACCCACAAACTTACACTCATCTAGGTTATTCAAATGGACGTTGGGATAATGGTGTCTTGATTGTTGAAACTGAAAAACTACAAGAAGGCCATCTACACGGTGATGGGACACCAACTAGCAGAGCACTCCAACTAGTAGAACGATTTGAACTGAATGAAGCACAGGGTCGACTCTATTACACCCTCTCTGTCACAGACCCAGTATCGTTTACGGAAGAGCTAGAATTTAAACGGTATTGGGTATGGCAACCTGATATCCAAATCCAGCCTTTCGATTGTGGGAATCTTCTGTGAGTAATACCTGATCTCGAACAAGAATTATAAAAAGAGCAGATCTTGCGCGTGTCTTCACTTGGTAATAAATCACACATTGACGAAACACGTCGTAACCTTCTCCTTTCCCTTTCAGGGCTAGGCATTGCTGCCCCATTTATTTCCGGTAAACGAGACTGGACAAAAGAACCAATAACTCTACGTTATACGTCACACACGCCTAGGTCTCACGGACTGTATACGGAAGGTTTTGTCCCATTTGCTGAATTGGTCGAAAGAGAAACAGGTGGTCGACTCCGTTTAGAACCCTATACAGACAGGATTCTGCATGGGCCAATCGATGGATTTAAAGCAGCTACTACTGGAATTACGGATTACACACACTCATATATTACCTATCAACCTGGAAGCTTCAGGCTACTTCATGCACCTCAGCTTCCTTTCCTTTTTTCAAGCCCCCAAGTAGCAAGCTTAGTAGTAGAGGAACTCTATCCCAAACACTTTAAACGGGAATTCGAAAAAATGGGCGTATATTTAGCCCATTGCGACTGTACTAGCCCTTATAACATCATCTCTAAGACCCCAATTCGAACTTTAGAAGATTTAAATGGCATAAAAATTCGTGCAACTGGAGGTCTTACTTCAGAAATATTTCGTGAACTTGGCGCCGCACCTGTTGCCATTGCTGCTGCTGAAACTTATCCAGCATTTCAAAGAGGAGTAATAGATGCAGTATCCCTTTCTGCTTCGGATATTGTCGCGTATCGATTGCAAGAAATTGGACCATATTACACGCGAGTCGATGTAAATGTTCTGCTACTTCATTACAGCCTTAACCGTCAAACCTTTGATGCGTTGCCTCAAGATTTAAAAGCTGCTTTCTACCACTTACTTCGCATTAGAAGCCAACTAACGGCGCAAAATTTTTATAGTGGCGCTGGATATGAACATGCTTTTAAAACCCTCAGGGAGTCGGGAGTAGAGGTATTTGAACTAGAAGAAGAAGAACTCAACCGATGGCAAAATAAAGTTGCACCATTAAAAGAGCAATTCATTGCACTGCATGAAGCTGCAGGGTTACCGGCTAGAGCCGTTGTAAATGATCTTGAGTCGTTAGCTACCGAATACTCATCATTAACAAATGAGCAAATAAACGAGCACATCATGAATTCTCCCACTCAAGGAATAATTGACTTGTGATTATTAAGCAACTTGATCACTGGTCACAAAAAGCGTCTTATTGGCTCTACAAATTTGGTGTCTACGGATCACTACCAGCTTTGTTTTTATTAGTAACTCTAGAGGTAATACTACGATACGCGTTCAATGCTCCACTGCAGTGGAGTCGTGATGCTAATGGGCTATTACTATTAATGACTCTTTTTTCAGCCCTCCCATATGCATGGGATCGTGGGTTTCACATACGAATGGAAGTAATTTATTCACGTTTTTCGCTTAAGTGGAAAGGTGTGGCTGATATCTTATCTGCTGTGGCCAGTATAGGTTTTTTTGCCCTATTAACCGTACAGGCTTTTCGGTTCGCACGTTACATGTTCCTGACTACCGAAACAGGCGAAGACTTAAATGTGCAGCTTTGGCCCTTCATGATATTTATCGCCCTTTGTGGAATTATTTTTTGCGCAAGAATTCTCATAAACCCTTTCGCAGAATCAACCCATGAAACAAACAACTCTAGCCAATGGATCTAATTGTTATAGGAATACTGGGTGTCTTTTTACTGCTAATGCTTATAGCGTTTGGTGTTCCTATTGCTTTTGCGATGGCATTTACGGGAGTCCTTGGCTTGTGGGTGGTAGAAGGGCCGTCTTCTACTATGGCTCATGCTGCATTAATCCCATGGGAACATGGTCGTGACTTTATTTTTGTAGCTGTTCCACTTTTCGTCTTAATGGGACAGCTTTTCTATCATGCTGGACTTGCAAGCGACCTTTATGAAGGATTACGAAAATGGGTTGGCAGAGTGCCGGGTGGCATGGCAATTTCCTCAGTACTTGCATGTGGAGGGTTTGGTGCTGTTACGGGATCAAGTATCGCAACTGTTGCCACAATGGGCACAATTGTTATGCCGGAGATGCGCCGTTTCAAATATGACTCCCGTCTTGCCACTGGAGCATTAGCCGCATCCGGCACACTGGGCATTCTCATACCGCCTAGTCTAATTTTTATTTTTTACGGTGTAATGACAGAGACATCCATAGGTGCTTTATTCATTGCCGGCATTATCCCAGGCGTAATAACTGCTCTGATGTTCTCATCCATCATACTGTTTCGCTGCATAGCAAACCCAACTCTTGGGCCCAAAGGACCCAGTGCCACTTGGCATGAACGCTTATCTGCGATTGGTCGTTTAGGGCCAGTGACAGCATTATTTATTTTAATTATCGGTGGCATCTATGCAGGCATCTTCACACCAACGGAGGCAGCGGGTGTAGGTTGTGCGGGAGTATTAGCAGTAGCTTCATTACAAAAAAAACTTAACTGGAATGCTATAAGCGCTGCCCTTAGAGGCACCACACTAATAAGTACCATGATCTTTGCAATTATTGTTGGAGGTTACATGGTTGCAAGATTTCTTGCCGTAACCGGGCTCACTAACGTGATCGTTGACACCATCATTGCTGCAGAACTTGGCCGAGTTGGATTTTTGATTTTGCTGATACTGCTTTACTTCGTCCTTGGAGCAATGTTGGACGTATTTGGTATGCTTGTTTTGACAATTCCTTTTTTTCTTCCTGTTGTCCTGGAGCTAGGCATCGACCCTATCTGGTTTGGAGTGTTTGTAGTAATCATGGCCGAATTAGCACTAATCACACCTCCCATCGGTGCAAATGTGTTTGTGATGCGAAGAGTTGCTCCAGAGGTACCAATGGTAGAAATATTTAGAGGCGTTTTTCCATTTGTAATAGGCGAATTAGTGGTTCTAATGCTACTTATTATGTTCCCTGATATCGCTTTATGGCTTGTGCGTCGTATGGGATAGCAAGTTGGCTAATTTTACAAAATACGTGCTTATACGTCTGGAAGTGCGCACTCGAAAGGTTTAATTTCCTCTCCGGGCTTCCAAAACCAAACTCCGCTTAGGGTTGCAGGTTCAGTGAAGGTGGTTTCATCATGCAATATAACTTCATATCGAAGTTCATTTTCATTTTCATTAAGTGTGAACCTCTCGACAATTTCTATATTTTCACTCTGAGGAGTACCGATATCGTCAAAAAAAGGTTCATTGATCCTAGTAGTGGTCACAATTAATGCGTTACCTTCCCATCTACCGACCGAGAACCCATAAGTCGTAGCTGGTTGATTCTCCGATGAGGGATTTGACCCCATGTTAATCGTCCGAACACCATCCCATTCCTCAAGACGCAAAAGAATATTGTCTCCGTCTTCTACAAACTCAATAGGATAAGGGTTGTTCATCATGGCTGGCATTCCAGGCGGAATACACTTTAACGCAGGATCATCTGAAAGCGGATCAAAATCCTCTCTAGCTTCAATTGCAGTAGTTGTGAACGGCAAATTAGATACTAGACCCGTACCAATTCGACTCCAAATACGAAAAATACTCCGAGCCTCAAGTACACCACGCTCTTGTGCTACTTCAGAAATTGGGACTAGTTGGACTTCCCTGCCAATCCGTTCTGCTCGCTGGGGCCATAAAGGTACTTCCGTCCCGTTCGCTAATGTCATCGTATAAGCAGCCATAGAATTCAGCCCACGCCTAGAAATAGCCCCAAAAAGAGAAACACGATCACCAATAGAAACGATGTCACGGCCTATTCCTATCCTCTGTAGTGAATTGGTAGACCCAGATTCAACCTCCCAAGTTTCCGCATTGCCAATTTCTGAAATACTTTCAATTGTTAAAACAATGTGTGGGTTTCTCCAAAATACATCTATAACTTGCCCTTCTATAGATGCAAGATTTTCCGTGTCGTATGCAACTGTCACTGCATGGTGTGAAAATGCTACACCAGACATACAGAACAGAAGGACTAATACAACCAATCTTGATAGCATAAACTCACTCTATATATCGACCATTTAAACTTGTCTAAAATCTAACTCCGTGGCACTGCAGCAGTAACATCGAACATGATTTTTGCACCAGCCTCTGGAAGCTCATCAACACCTAAAGTTGTACTGCATGGATTCCAGTCCCCAAGGTACTCCGTTCTGACCGAATTAGAGGGCGTTTCTGTATAAAATCTCACAATCTTAATGACCTCCTGCCAAGTAATTCCCGCTTCATCAAGAACTCCTTGAATATTATCCAGAGCCATACGCGCTTGCTGATCCGGATCTTCAGGAAAGTCAAATGAATCCTCAGGAGCTAAATCCAATGGTCTGGCTGTAACTCCAGATAGAAACAAAAGATCCATATCGGAACTAATACGTAGACCAGCAGCAAAACTTGTCTTAAGAACATTTCGTGTATTAACTACTTGTATTGGCATAATCGTTATTCCCAGTTTTAATTTTTCATATTTTCCACTTAGCCTGGAATGACAGCGATAGCTTCCATTTCTAGACGGGTAGGAACAGAACTTAAGTTTCGAATTTTCATCGTAGTCATCGCCGGCCACCAATCCCAAAAATCAAAGTACTCGGCCATTACTTCCTCAATGGCGTCTGACTCTGAAAGATCAGTCTGAAATCGATTAACTTTAACGACATCTCTCCATGTAACAGATTGATCATCTAGAATTTCCTTAATATTTCGCATGCACATATGTGTTTGTCCGCGAATATCTTCAGGGACTGTAATTTCATAAGGAACATGAGGATGCAAATGATAGAGATCCAGGGCAGTGGTACCCGATAAGTAAAGCAAATCCATTCTGGCATCAGCTTGCACATAAGTCCCGCGTGGCACCTGAGCCGACCGATTACCCTGAGCATTAACTGAAAGTGGAAAAGAAAAAAGACTTGCGCCAGAGGCTGTCAAGCCGGCAGTTGAGGTAACCAGAAAGTCTCTTCTATTAATTAGTTTCTGCATAATACTTACTCATTTTTAGTCCGTTACAAAATCTTCCACAACATCAATCATTATTCTCACACCTTGGTTAAAGGCATCGATACCAATACGTTCATTATTCCCATGTACACCAGCTGCTTGTTCTTCAGTTCGAATGACCGGAATAAACCCATAACTTGCAATATCGATATCACGAAAAAAATGACTATCTGTAAATCCACCTAATACTGATGGGGCTACTCCAGCATTTGGATAATTTTCCTGTATTTTTTGAACTAACAAGCTAAAAAGAGGAGTATCAGAACTTGTTGAGGCAGCACTGAATAACATAATCTGTTCTATCTCAATTTGATTATCATTTACACGTTGACGTATTCCCTCAAGAAATTCATTAGAATCTTGATCAGGAAGAATACGGCAATCGAGTTCCGCAACTGCTGTTGGCGGCACTACATTAATTTTCTGACTCCCCGTAAGCATTGTTATAGAGCATGTATTCCTAATTAGAGAATGAAGTGTAGGTTGCTCCTCCTGAAACTCCGCCAAAAAATCCGGATCTAAGATAGCTTCATCGATGTTTCTTAATGGCTCCTGCCACTTAGCATCCACATAATCTGAAATACCTCGAAACATCTCCCGAACAGGACCAATCACACGAGGCTCGAAAGGCATCTCATGAATTCTTTGTAGGGCTGTTATCAAACGCGTAGTTGCATAATTTGGCCGAGGCCGGGAGCCATGCCCAGGTTGGTCTGTCGCTGTTAATCTCAACCATGAAGGACGTTTCTGAGCAACCTCAATCTGGAACCACGTATGTCCATCATGGGTTTCAGTACCTCGACCACCCTCATTCAAAACATAACCGACACCATCAAATACATCGAGCCGATTCTCAACCATCCAACCAGCACCAAAGAACCCGCCAGCTTCTTCATCAGCGGTTGCCATGAAAATAACATCTCGATTCAACGAAACCCCGCTTTCATAAAGAGCCAAAAATGCCTCCAGGTGCATTATTCCAAGAGATTTGGTGTCCAGCGTTCCTCGACCAAATAATTCTCCATCTATCTCAATGGCTTGCAGAGGATCTGTATCCCACATCTCTGGGGTTGCCGGCACAACATCAATATGGTGCAGCAACACTACTCCCG
>PBDA01000054.1 GCA_002718345.1 Rhodospirillaceae bacterium | reverse complement strand
TAAAGTGGTACGCGAGCTGGGTTTAGAACGTCGTGAGACAGTTCGGTCCCTATCTGCCGTGGGCGTTTGAGAATTGAGAGGGGCTGCTCCTAGTACGAGAGGACCGGAGTGGACGAACCTCTGGTGTTCCGGTTGTGTCGCCAGACGCATTGCCGGGTAGCTACGTTCGGAACTGATAACCGCTGAAAGCATCTAAGCGGGAAGCAGGCCTTAAGATGAGTTCTCACTTTAACTTAGAGTTAACTGAAGGGCCGTTGGAGACTACAACGTTGATAGGCTGGGTGTGGAAGTTCAGTAATGAATGAAGCTAACCAGTACTAATTGCCCGTGAGGCTTGACCATATAACACCCAAAAAGTCTGTGCGACCTACGGATCAATCTAAATTTGATGTTTGTTCTTTGATTTCATCGTTGAAGAAGAGCATCATCCGGTTTGCCTGGCGGCCATAGCGGATGGGAACCACCCGACCCCATTTCGAACTCGGAAGTGAAGACGTCCAGCGCCGATGGTAGTGTGGGGTCTCCCCATGTGAGAGTAGGTCACCGCCAGGTTTCTATTTAGATCCCTTCGATCGTTTGATCGAGGGGATTTTTTATGTGTTCTAGATATTTCAGTACCGCAAAATAAAGTCATTTTTGTACGAATTTCATACATATCAAATTGGTTCTATTCTTATTAATAAAAACGATTATCTCTATTTACGATGTATGTTGTAATGACATCAGAGAGAACTTTTTCGAGGATTAGGATAATTACAAATAAGGTCGAAAATATACTACAAACCATCGGGAACACACCGGTGATCCAAGTTAAAAAACTTGTTTCCTCTGATGTGAAGCTTTACGTGAAGTTTGAAGCCTTTAACCCAATGGGATCTGTTAAGGATCGTTTGGCTCTTGGTATTATTGAAGAGGCCGAACGTTCTGGTGCACTTAAACCGGGACAGACGGTTGTAGAGGCTACCAGCGGTAATACAGGAATTGGTCTTGCCATGGTTTGTGCTCAAAAAGGTTATCCATTAGTCGTAACAATGGCTGAAAGCTTTAGTATTGAACGTCGAAAATTGATGCGTTTTCTAGGAGCTAAGGTTGTTCTGACACCGGCTGAAGAAAAGGGTAGCGGTATGTTGGCCAAGGCTGTAGAGCTTTCAGAGACGCATGACTGGTATCTTTGTCGTCAGTTTGAAAATGAGGCAAATGCAGACATGCATTCGCGAACAACTGCTCAAGAAATTCTCACCGATTTTAAAGATGAAAGACTAGATTTTTGGGTCACCGGGTTTGGCACAGGAGGAACTTTGAAAGGCGTTTCACGTGTCCTTAAAAAGGAACGTCCAGAAATTCAGATTATTGTATGTGAGCCAGAAAACTCTCAACTTCTTGGTAGCGGGATACCTCAGCCAAATAAGGGTAGTCACCCGGATTTTCAGCCTCACCCCATGCAGGGATGGTCTCCAGATTTCATAGCAAAATTAACGGCTGATGCCGTCGCTTCTGAGTTGGTAGATAGGCTAATTCCTGTAAGTGGTCAGGAAGCTATTAGCCTCTCTCGTGAATTAGCCCAAAAAGAAGGTATCTTTACTGGAATATCTGGAGGGGCAACTTTGGCTGGTGCTTTAAATATTTGTCAATCAGCTCCATCAGGCTCATCGGTTCTCTGTATGCTCCCTGATACTGGTGAACGTTATTTATCCACGCCTTTGTTTGAAGGAATAACAGAGGATATGACTCAGGCAGAGAAAGACATTTCTAAATCAACCCCTGGATATAGAACAGAAGTAAATGTCAGTTAAATCAGTTAAGTTTTGAAGTCATTTTGAAAAATAACTAATAACCTGTAAGTTCTGTGTAACCTTGACCGGTAATTGACTGTCCCTTGCGAATCCCATTAACTTTCATAGCACCTTCCCAGTATCGAACTGTCAGATTAAGTTCCTGTTTATCAAGATAAGGATTAACGGTCAGCGTCATTTCTTCTTGAGGGATCGAAATTTGCCAGCTCGTGGGGTAGGTTGCTCCCGTTTCAGGACTGGTCCAATATTTTAGTGGCTCCAAAAAAACATCACTAGCATTTAAATTAAGGCGTTCACCGTCTGGTAAAATAATCGAACCTCCACTGTAAGGACTTGACTGGCCATCATTGGTGCGGAGGCGGTAATACATGAATTCTCTTTCATCCGACAGTTGCAATCCAAACCAGTCCCAGCCTGCAATATCTGGGCTTAAAGAGCTTGTTCCCCATTCTCGATCCATCCAGGCTGACCCCGAAACTTGATATGATCTTTCGTCAATTCTCACGGTTCCTTTCGCATCAAGTCTTGTGAAAGAGTAATAGTGTGATGCATTTCCTTTCTCAGGACCTTTTTGGTCTACTCCACCATCACCGTGGCTCACGGCGGGTTTTTTGCTATTGAGAGTTAGATTAAGTCCAACACGCTCTGAATTAGCATTCACGCTTAACGGCCATATATTGTCCTTGTTACCGTAAATAAACCAATCTTCAAGCCAGACCTTAAAGGGGGTTGTTTGGGTGCCTGCAAGTTTGAGTGCTTGTCGAGAAAAACGTTCTACTGCAACGAATTCATTGTTTTGACTATCTGTAACCGCAAGGTGACCCATCCAAGCGTGATTAGCAGCCCATTCAGATTTTCTGGGCGTTGTGTTCGCATTAAGACCATAGCGAAAAAAAGTTAATTCAAATCCAAAATGTCGCTGTTGTGATGCTTCAAGATTTCCAGTGATGTACCACCATTCATTTTGGTAATCTTCATGGCTTCCATGATCCTCCGGAAACTGAAAAATTCGCTGACTTGTAACTCTTGCAAAACCTTCTGGAACAGATTCACCTAAAAATTCTGTGGCATTTTCTATTTGAGTGGCTATTTGTTCGTGGTGTTCTGAGCAGGATGTCAGAATTATTGTGGCCAAGATAAGAAAACGGTTCACGAATTACTCATCTCTTAGTTGTGGCGCTACATTGAATTTGATTGCACGAACTGTTGGATAAATGCCTGCGAGTATTGATGCGGTTAGAGCTAGCAATACGCCAAAAAGAAGGGGTTGACTGGAAAGTACAAGGCTCATACTCCATCCAAATGATCGTACATTAATCACATAAATCAGAAGTATTGCCATAATAATGCCTAGTGGAATAGCAAATAAACCTGATGCCAGTCCCAGTAGACTTGTTTGTGAAAGAGTCAAAATGCCAATTTGGCGAGGGTCCAGTCCCATAGCTCTTAATGTAGCAACTTCTCTGGTTTTTTCTATTTCTATCGACATCAAAGCGCTAAACAACCCAAGGAATGCAACTAGTCCAGCAAGAACCCTAAGGACTTCAGTAATCTTGAAAGTTTGATCAAAGATAGAGAGCGATTGTTCTTGAATAAAATCAGTAGATCTGTATCTAACGGATGGGGTTTCTTCTAAAAATGTCCTGATTTCAGAGATAGTGTTTTCTCTATCGCTATTTGTATCAAGGTAAACGCCTACACCATTAATATCTTCATCATTCCAATATGTGCGATATAGAGAAAGAGACATCAGAATGGTGCCTCCGTTAGTGTTGTAATCCTTAAAAGAACCCAAAATTGTGAACTCTTCCTTTCCTTGTTTCGTAGGCAGAGGTAGTTTGTCTCCCGGCTCCAAGCCTTGACGAAAAGCAAGTGGTTCAGAGACTAAGATCCCTTCGTTTGATTCCATACGTTCTATTGCATCCGGAAATTCTTCAATAAGTGAAAGTCCCCAACCAAGAGGTCCTGCTCTTTGGGCGCGTATAGTTAGTTCACCTTGCTCTGTTGGAACACGAATGAAACGTGTAATACTTGTACCTATAACTCCCTGGATAGCATTAAGCTCCTCAATTCTGGAGTTAGAAAAAACATTTTCAGATTCAGTACTTAAATATATGTCAGCGGTAAGTGTTCCTGAAAGCCATTCATCAACGCTTATTCTAAAGCTGCTTACCATTAAACCAATGCCAATAACTGTCGCTACTGCGACCGTAAGCGCAGCTGTAGCAACACCAGTACGACTTAGGGATGCTGATATGCCTCGGGCTGCAAGAGAGCCAGAGATGCCAAAACTTCTCTCCAAGGCCGGTTCAACTAATTTTGCAAAGACGCGGGTAGCTGTTGGAATTAATAATGTGCTCGCTGCAATAACAAGAAATAGACCTATGAAACCAAGGTAAAGACTTTTCGTTGAAAATCCAAGTAATACTAGAGCCGCTAAACTGATAGGCACTGAAATTAATGCTGCTCTATCAGCAATTTTTCGAGTTGACCGCTCTAACTTTGCCCTACTAATAGCAGTTTGGGGCATGGTATGAGCAGCATCTAGGGCTGGCGCAGCCGCTGCGGCTAGTGTGGTTGCAACGCCTAATATGAATCCTTTTATATATAACAAGATTGATGGGGTTGCCGGCGCTACATTGGAACGAAAGTAAAAATCCCCGGTTGTTTGAAGTACAAGCTCTACTAAAGAATTTGCTAATTGATGGCCTAAGAGTACGCCGAGTAAAGTTGCAATTGCTCCTATGATCAAGGCTTCAGAAAGCGTTACCAGTAGTAGCTGATTCCGATCGACTCCAAGAGCTCGTAAGACACCAAAAGTTTTGCGGCGTTGGACAACAGCAAAAGACATTGTCGCGTAGATAAGAAAGACACCCACAAGGAGTGCTAAAAGACTTAATGCTGTTAGATTAGTTTGGAAAGCACGAGCTAGTTCATCAAAAGATGCATTTCTATCGTTAGCATCAGTAAGCAAAACATTAGGCAGATCAAGAGATGTTAAATCTTCTGCTTCAGAATCATTCAAAATGAGGTCTATTCGGGAAATGGTTGTTCTATTAAATAATTCTTGTGCCGTTGCAATATCCATAATAATAGGCGCCGTGGCGCCTTCTGCAGTTAAAGATATATCTCTGACAGTCCCTATAACGCGAATTTTTTTTTCAATGTTTCCAACTAAAAGACCTAGTTCGTCATCTCTTTCTAAACCAAGTTCAGACATTAGTGATTCTGGTAATAGGGCAGTGCCCGGTTCTGATATTAGTTGGGGTAAATTTGTCTCACTACCAGGAATAAAACTCGAAAAGCCGCGAAATTCTGTTTCTTTCAGAGGGTCAATACCAAGTACCGTTAATTCACGTCTGGTATTACTCGCAAGTCTTACCCCATCTTCAATCACAGGAGCAGCAAAACGCACACCATATTTAAGATGAAGATCTCGGTAAAGAGAGTTTGGAATATCGTTTGCAGTTCCAACTAATTGATGAGTGGTAGAACCATTGATTAAACTGGCCGTGACATTGAATGCTCTTCTTGCGCTATCGTTTGCTAAATCAACTCCAACATATACAGCCACACCTAGAGCAATGCCGAAAATGGCTAAACATAGCTGCCACGGGCGCTTTAGATAGAAACGAGTTGCTGCAACACACAAAAGTGTGTTCATGTTGACGCCTTTTTAATTTCAGAGTCACGTATAGAAAAAATTTGGTCTGCTAGTCCCATAACTTCTTTGCTATGGGTTGCCATAATTAGTGTTGTTCCCCGCCGGCGACAGGTTGTATTCAGTAAATCAAGAACCTCATTTGCTGTCTCTAGATCAAGATTGCCCGTAGGCTCATCAGCAAGAATGATTTCTGGTCTGTGACTTAGAGCACGTGCTATTGCCACTCTTTGCTGTTCACCTCCAGAGAGCTCGTCTGGAAAGTGATTTTCTAATCCTGATAGCCTTAGTTCTTTCAGGAGTAATTTTGCGCCATTAATAGAATCTTTCTTAGAGATTCCATTAAGACTCATTGGTAGGCGAATGTTTTCCAGAGCTGTCAGAGTGGGGATTAAATTAAAAAACTGAAAAACAAAACCAAAGTATTTTCGACGAAGGTTTGATAGCTTTTCCTCATTTAGAGTATGCAGTGAGTACCCTAAAATATTTATTTCACCAAGCGTTGGTTTATCTAAGCCGCCAATTAAGTTTAGCAGTGTCGATTTGCCAGATCCGCTGCGCCCCACAATAACAACAAATTCTCCGCGCTTGATATTGACATTACAATTGGACAAAACGTTATGTTTACCATAGGCCTTTTCAACCTTTATTAGTTGGATTTGTTGATTGTTAGGTTGTACGTCCAAAATAGGTTGTCTCTTTTAATACTCGCTGAATTTGGTACAAGAGTATATTCTGAGTCAAATCAGACAGCTTAAAAATCTTTAAGTGAATTGCCTCTACTTAAGAAAAACTTAGTTTAGATAAGGATATTAAGGAAAACAGATGAAACTGTATTACTTTCCAGGTGCCCCCAGCCCTCGCAAAGTGGGATTGTTTATTTCCGAGAAAGGTCTAGATATACCTACAGAGATTTTAAATATACGAGCTGGAGAACACCGTACCAAAAAATTTGCAGCGACTCATCCCGGCTTAACGCTTCCTGTATTGGTGCTAGATGATGGCGCTTGTATCACCGAGAGCCTCGCAATTGCACATTATCTTGAGCAGGAAAATCCTGAGCCAAATTTATTCGGTTTAGATTCTAAAGAACAGGCATTGGTTTTAATGTGGCACGACATTGCAATGTTTGAGGGTTATCTTGGCATTCAGGAAAGGTTAAGGAATTCACCAGAGTTCGGTGAGGCAAGAGCCCTTCCTGGGCCTGTACCATTTGAACAAATACCTGCGCTTATTAAGCGCGGCGAAAAGCGTATAACGACGTTTTTCGATAAAGTTGAAAGGCGGTTGAGTGAGAGTTCATTTCTTGCAATCGAGCGTTACACTTATGCAGATTTGGCGACCTATATTTATTTGGAATTTGCGCAACGTGTAACAGGAAAGAATTTATATCATGAAAGAGAGCACCTAGCCGACTGGGCTGAGAGAATTTCTAAACGACCAGCTGTAACAGCTATAGCTGATTGATTCATCGAGGTTGCCAAATGATAAAGTATGATGTGCGTCTTGCTAATCTCGATCAACATCTCTTTGAGGTTAGATGTCAAATTTCTGACCCAGGAAAAGAACAGCTCTTTTCAATGCCTTCATGGATTCCTGGCAGCTATGTTCTCAGAGAATTTGCTCGCCATGTAGTAAGTATTAGTGCGGAAAATGAGCAGGGGCCAGTTGAAATCAAGAAACTCTCTAAAAGCATATGGGAGTGCAAAAATTCTGGGTCTCTGTTGACTGTGGCTATAAAGGTATTTGCCTTCGATCTTTCTGTACGAGGGGCTTTTTTAGATGGTGAGCGGGGGTTTTTTAATGGTACATGTCTGTTTCTAAGTCCGAAAGGTAAGGAGAAAGATCCAGTCATAGTAAGACTTCAAAGGCCAGAGGATTCCAGATGCAAAAATTGGCAAGTTGCTACTGCTATGAACACGGTAGAAGTTGATGATGCAGGGTTTGGGACTTATAGGGCTACGGATTATGCAGAGTTAATCGATCATCCAGTAGAGATAAGCAAATATTCAGATATTTTTTTTGTTGCTGCTAAGACTCCCCATCGTTTGGTTATCGCTGGTCGTCATCGCACAGAACCCAAGAGAATTGCTGAAGATCTAAAATCACTTTGTGAGGCTCACATTGATTTTTTTGGGGGTCCTCCACCTTTTGCGAATTACTTGTTTCTAGGCTTGGCAGTTGGGAGAGGATATGGTGGTTTGGAGCACGGTTCATCCTCAAGCCTTATTTTTTCTAGGGATGATTTACCAAAAAATGGTGATATATCTAGATCTATCGGTTATCAACGCTTCTTAAGTCTATGTAGCCACGAGTACTTTCATGCTTGGAACATTAAGCGAATTAAGCCTAAGGTTTTTGCGCCATATCAATTAGACCGACGTGTGCACACAAGGCTAATGTGGGTTTTTGAGGGTATAACTTCTTACTATCAGGACTTGATGCTGTTGAGAAGTAAGTTAATTACCCCAAAAGAGTATCTTGTGCGTTTAGGGCAACTTCTAACACGCGTTTATCGTTCTCCGGGGCGCTTCAAACAGAGCCTTACCGATTCAAGCTTTGATGCTTGGGATAAGCTCTATAAACCGAATGCTAATTCGGCGAACTCAACAATTAGCTATTACAGCAAAGGGGCTTTAGTTGCATTGATGCTTGACCTTACTCTTAGAAAGGAATCAACCACAACTCTTGATCAGATTATGCGTGTTCTTTGGGAGAGATTTGGCCAAAGCGAGCAGGGTATCGAAGAAGATGGATTTGAAATTTTAGTTCAGGAGCTTAGCGGCCTAAATCTTTCTGCTTTTTTTGATCTGGCTTTGCGTGGCACAGAAGATCTCCCTCTTGTGGATTTGTTGAGAGAGGTTGCTATTGACATGCAATTTCGACAAAGCCTTTATGACGATGTATCTGGTTTGCCAGAAAAAGAAACCATTCCAAGACTAGATCTTGGGATTCGTGCGCAGTCAACTCCTAAAGGCCTTAAACTTACAGAAGTTTTACATAATGGACCTTGCGAACAAGCTGGACTGAGTCCGGGAGATTTACTTATTGCTCTGGATGGGCTTCAAGTGGATCAATCAAGTTTACCCTCACGTTTAGAACAATTTGATGCGGGAGAAACTGTTTCTGCAGTAGTTTTCAGAGATGATCAATTGAGAGAGTTTAAGGTTACATTAGCTGAGGCAAAAAGAGATACTTGTGTTCTTAGTTTAAATGACAGCTCAGACAAAAAAGCACTTCGTCTCAGAAAAGCTTGGTTAGGGAAGTAGTTAAAGAAAAGCGGTATTTGATCCAATGTTTTCAGACAATTTGTCATTAAACATCTAGTGATAGAATTTGTTCTAGTCTCCAAGGATATTTTGCAGAAATGATTGAGCTCGGATTGAAGTTCACCCTAGCCTATCTACTCGGGTCAATACTCGGAAGTTTACTTGTAGGAAAAATCCGGGGTGGCGTGGATATTCGTCAGTTAGGCAGCAGGAATGCTGGTGGAACGAATGCTCTACGAACCCAAGGAAAAATATTTGCTTTCTGGGTTATGTTTATTGACGTTGGTAAGGGAATTGTTTCGGCATCATTGCTTCCATATTTCAGTCTTCCTGGTGTAGGACTTGACCCCCAAGTCAGTCGTGAGTTGATTGTAGTTGCAGTAGGTTTGGGCGTGATCGTAGGTCATATTTATCCTGTTTGGCATGAATTCCGTGGCGGTAAAGGAGGCGCGACAGCAGGTGGGGTCATCTGTGTTTTGGCATCTGAAATAGCAATTCCCGTAGTACTTTTTTGGTTATCTCTCATAGTAATAACTCGCTATGTCGGGCTTTCAACAATGAGCGCTGCCATTGGAGCTAGTATCTATATTGGCATTACAAAATTACCGGCCGAACCAGAATTTTTTGTCTTTTCGTTATTAGTTGCAGTTTTAATTATCTACACCCACAGAGATAACGTAGTACGTATGTTTAGAGGTACAGAATCTCAGGTGAAAATTTTTCCGCTCGGAAAATAATTTAAGGATTGTGGAGCAAATGTCGCAACTGGAAGTTTTGAAGTTGCTAGCTGATGGCAGAAATCATTCTAGAGAGAAAATTATAGAAAGTTTTGGGTTGCCGAGTTCCCTATTGTCCGAATACATAAAAAATTTTGGAAATTTAGGGCTTGATTTGGTGGTTGATTGCAAAAAGTCTTATAGATTATCTCGTCCGATTGAGTTTTTGGATACAAATAAAATTTTAAGTCCACTATGTGATTCTATGACGCAGAAAATTTACAGACTTGAAATTTTCCAGGAATTGGAGTCAACAAATTCATACCTTCTTGATACATTTGTTCCTAAAGCAAGGAGGCTTTCAGTATGCCTTGCTGAATATCAGTCATCTGGCCGGGGTCGGTTTGGGAGAAAATGGAGCGCACCTTTCGGAGGTAGTTTATGTATATCAATGGGCTGGGTTTTTGACGAAAAGCCTGAGAATTTATCTGCCCTTAGTCTTTCTGCTGCGGTCGTAGTAAGACAAGTTATAGGCGATTTGACGAATTGTTATCCAATGATTAAATGGCCAAATGACCTGGTGTGGAAAGACAAAAAACTTGGGGGTATTCTCACCGAGTCTTCTCCTAAAAAAGATGGATCTTTGTATGTAGTTGTGGGTATTGGAATCAATTTGTCAATGAATAGCGCATGGTTAAGCAAAGTTTGCGACTGGCCTGAAGGTGCAACGGACTTAAGTTCTATTTCATCAGGAGAACCATTGAAGAATCTATTAGCAAGTAGACTTATTGAGGGTATTTATACAATGTTAGAGTCCTATAGTAGGACAGGTTTTTCATCACATATTGATGATTTTGCATCTGCAAATTATTTGAAGGGCCGCAAGGTTAGTTTGTTAGGAGAAGGCTCGGATTTATCTGGCGTTGTAGCTTCAGTGGACTCAGATGGCTCACTTTTGTTAGAGACAAAAACTGGTTCTCATCGCATTGTTGCTGGTGAAGTGAGTCTAAGAGCATCATGATTTTAGTGGTCGACATTGGTAACTCGCGTATTAAATGGGCACGTGTTAGCGAAGGAAAGCTTGTTGATGTTGATAATGCTTTAAGTTCTCAATTTCCAGAAAAATCATTGAAATTGATGGCTGAGCAGCTACCAAGTGAAATTACACAGGTTACAGTAGCGAATGTGGCCGGAAATGAGATGGCATCGGCCCTGACATCAGTTTGCTCAGATCACTGGGGGATCAGGCCGGAATTCATTGTTCCGAAGAAAAAGTGGCAGAATATTACCTGTGCTTATTCAGACCCTTCGCGTCTGGGAATTGATCGCTGGGTTGCCATGATAGCCGCATATAGTTTCAAAAAAAGGGCGTGTGCCGTTATAGATGCAGGTACAACTGTGACATTGGATGCGGTTGATTTTCATGGACAACATCTTGGTGGGTTGATCATGGCAGGCCCGGGAATAATTCATTCTGCGCTTCAAAAAGAAACCAGCGATATTGGTGAAATTAGGTTCATTCCATCTGTTGCCTCCGGAATTGAAGTGTTAGGCAAGGATACAAAGACAGCAGTATCAAATGGTACGATGTTCGGTATATCCAGCGCGCTGAACAGAGCATTAATAGCAATAATGGATGAAATTAAGGAAAAGCCTGTTGTTTATATTACCGGAGGTCATGCAGAGGTATTAAGTAGCTGGCTGGAAACAAGGACAGAGTACCGGCAAAATCTGGTTCTCGAAGGGCTTGCTTTAATTGCCACGAAAAATTGAAATAATTTTTATTGCTTTAATTCATTTAATCAGGAGTAAAAAAGCATGATGGTTTCTACCAGAGTTCGATGCTGGATAACAGGGCTTATATTAGCCATAGTCTTTTCGGTAACAGCAGTCGGTGAATTTGCTGAAGGATTTAATGAAGCGATTGCCTCGCCTAATCGGTCTGCCGAAGAGAAAGAGCGAGATGTTTACAGAAAACCAGCTCAGGTCCTAGATTTTGTGGGCATTGAAGCTGGTATGACGGTCCTGGAAATATTTGCTGGTGGAGGTTGGTATACCGAACTGTTGTCGGCCGCTGTCGGATCTGATGGGCTGGTCTATGCTCAGAATCCTGAAGGGTTCAGGGATAGACTTGGTGGGGCACCAGAACTCAGGGCAGCTCGTCTAGGTAATGTAGAGGTTATCTACACGCTTGGAACAGAAATGTTTGATCCAGACCTTAACATTGAATTGCCAGTGCAAGCAGATGCAGCATTTACTGCACTGAATCTGCATGATTACGCTAACCGTGGAGACCAGGTGGGACAAGATTTTCTTGCAGGTATTTATGATGCATTAGTACCAGGTGGAATATTAGGAGTAGTGGATCATGTTGGTACTGCTGGAAATGACAATACAGAATTGCATCGTATGGATATATTGAAGGCACAGCAGCTTATTACGTCAGCTGGATTTATCATTGAAGGGGTAAGTGACATTTTGGGAAATGCGTCTGATGACCATACCTTGGGTATCAGGGATCCATCTATTCGTTACAATACGGACCGAATGTTATTTCGACTCAGGAAACCTGAGTAGTTTTTTGGACGAAATCATTCATTAAAAAATAATGCCGGTATAGCTCAGTTGGTAGAGCAGGGGTTTTGTAAACCTCAGGTCGGGAGTTCGAGTCTCTCTGCCGGCACCATCCTAGATTCACCTTTAGCGTTAGGTTTTTAGTTCTTTAGTTCTATCTATCCAACCGGGCTTAACACTTAGATTTGTTGCCAGACGAATTTAATAGATTCAAACCTTAGGCAATATAACGCTTGTGCAGTACACTTGGCTTCAACTGGTTATCCGTCAGTAAAGTTGATATTCAAGGCTGTTTTTACGTGATGAGAAAAGACCGCTCACAAAAATAAACTGGAGAATCATAGTGGCAGGCTCAAACATGTTTTCGAGCAGTTCTTACCAGATAAGGCAGGACTTTAAACTTGATACAATGGATATTGTCGTAGCTGTACTGTTAGGCGTTATTCAGGCAGCTATTGAGGTTTTTGCCATGTTGGGCTTTTTGGAAAGAACCATCTGGGCCATAGGGCCTTACGGGTTTTTATTTTATGCCGCATATAATGGAATGACCTGGATTCTTTTCTATGCGGGAGTTTATCTTCGCAAACGTGCATGCATAGTAATGTTGGCAGTTACAGTGACAGCGCTGGTTCGCTGGTTTGCCGGAGATCCTGATGGTCCGATTTTACTTTTTCATGCTCTTTTCCCAGCCACATTTGGTGCAATGGTTATTGTCATGATGCGTTGGCAGGGAGGAAAGCTTTTATTTGCTTTAGCTGCAGCCGTTACCGCTGCTGCAAATCAGTTTTCGGCTTTATTGTTGATAGGAGGATTCCAGATTATGGAATCGGTCATGTGGGCGATCTTTACACATTTATTTGCCGCTATATGGGGATTGTTGTGGGGACTTGCGGCATGGTATTTGGGTAAGGCCCTTGAGCACGCCGGCGTTCCTTCTTTAGATAAGCCACCTGCTATTAGCGGCGGCCAAATCAATCACGCGTGAAACAAAGCACCTCTGCCCTCGTTCTGGAAGATTACAATTTCTGGTTCAAACCACCGGCAGGCCAGCCGGAAGGCCCTCCTGCTCTATTAAATGTCTCATTCGAAATTGAGGCGGGCGCTTTTGTCCTTATTCTGGGTCGCAGTGGATCAGGGAAAAGCACACTCGCATTAAACCTTGTAGGAATTTACCCGGATTATTTTGGAGGGCGTAACCAGGGAAAGGTATTTGTCAATGATAAGCACAAAGGCCTCATAAATCGTCGGGAATTAGCGGCAGCTGATCGGTTTCGTCAGGTCAACATGTTGTTTCAAAATCCCGAAGACCAGATCGTAACCTTGACGGTTGAAGAAGAAGTTGGTTTTGCTTTAGAGAATTATCTGATTGAACCCGAAGAAATTCACCGTCGTATTGATTGGGCGCTTGAATTGGTAGGGCTAGCTGCATTTCGCAGACGCCAGATGCTACAGCTCTCTGGCGGAGAAAAACAAAGAGTTGCCTTGGCTGCAATGCTTGCATTAGAGCCTTCTGTTCTCTTGCTCGATGAGCCTACTTCTAATCTGGATCCTGCGGGTACAGCGGATGTACTGGCAGTCATTGATCGCATCAGACGTGATCTTGGATTGACTGTTTTGATGGTAGAACATGAGATGGATGAAGTGTTTGATCGGGTTGACAGCATTTTACTGGTAGAAGATCAAAAAGTGCTGGGCCCATTTCAGCCGCGCGAGTTTATTGAGGAATATGGTTTGTACGTAAGAGATAGTATGGGGCTATGGATTCCTCAGGCATCCGAAGTTGCTCTTGAATTGCAAGAAAAAAATATAAATTTAGGCCCTATTCCTCTAAATGGGGATGAATTGGTTGATGCAGTTCAAGACCTTGTTCCTGATATCCCAATTCTGACTCAAATACGGCAACAGTCAGTGAGCGAACCATTAGAAATTGAATCGAATCAATTGGCTCCGGTCATTGAGCTTCAGGATGTTTCTTTTAGCTATGATGTTACTGAAGTTTTGAACAACATCAGCTTTTCTGCACGACCTAACGAGTTGCTGGCTATAGTTGGTCAGAATGGGTCTGGTAAGTCCACCCTGGCCTCTTTATTTAATGGAATACAACAACCCAGTTCAGGGGTCGTATTGGTCGATGGAATTCCAACTACGGAATATGATTTTGCCCGACTTACAAAACGGGTTTCCCATATTTTCCAAGTGCCAGAAAAACAGTTTGTATGTAATACCGTTTACGATGAAATTGCTCATGGTTTGCGGGCCTTGGGTCTGACAGAACATGAGGTAGACAAACAAACAATAGAATATCTAGAGATGGTACGCCTTTTAGATAGAAGAGATGCAAGTCCGTATGTCTTAAGTCATGGACAAAAAAGACGGTTGTCCGTAGCAGCTATGGTGGTTGGACAGCCCGAAGTAGTGGTTCTGGATGAGCCTACGTTTGGCCAGGACTTTCATCAAGCAAGAAATCTTATGCAACTTTTACGTCAGTTAGCTGATGGTGGGACGGCTGTTATCTTCATTACCCACGATATGCGGCTCGTGGCAGAATATGCAGACCGTTCAGCAGTATTGTGCAATGGAAAAATAATTTTTGATGGGAAGCCATCCGGTCTGTTTTCTGATCAAAAAGTAATGGAACTGGCCCGATTAAAACCTCCTGCAGTCTATGAGTTTTCTGCTCACATATCTGAAGATCCGGTTCTTGGCACTGCACCACTTGTTCAAATAATTACGGAGAAATTTAATGGCAAGAGCTAACCTTTCATTTAAAGAGGGGGATTCTCTTTTTCATCAAATGACTCCATTCTCAAAACTATTATTTGTGTTAAGCGTTTCTTTTGTTGCTATTTTCAATACTAATATTTATGTAGGTGTCGGTCTTTTTCTTTTGTGTTTTGTTGTCGCTTCCTTTTGTACCGGAGTACATTTGAAGCAGTACTGGGCTTTAGGAAAAATAATCTTACCTTTTGTTTTGATGTTGGCAGCTATTTTCCCCTTTTTTTATGGTGGTCAGGCTACAACCGGCTCGGATCTTGTCGCGATAAGTACCCCATTTAAAGATTTAACATGGGCAGCTTTGGGGTTTGGTGTGCTTCTTGCGCTGAGATTTCTTTCCCTTGCTTTGGTTGGGTTGTCCTTTGCTTTCACGACCCATCCAACTGATATGGTCCAAAATCTTTCTGGGCGTGGGTGGGACTACCGTTTAATTCATGCGCCCGTGCTAGGCTTAGTGCTATTCCCTGCCTTTTTAGAGCTAGGTCGAGAAATATCAATAACACAGCGAATTCGAGATCTTGGTCAGGATACAAATTGGCTAAAAAGAAAATTGATACGCATCAAACATTTAACTTTTGCAATGTTAGTTCTGGGTTTGCGAAATGGGCAAACACAAGCAATGGCATTGGATATCCGAGGCTATGGAGCGCATAAAACACGCACTTTTATGCGAGAAGTTCCAAAGCATAGAGTAGGAGATTTTTTTGCTTGGGTATTTTTTATTGGTTCTATTATTTACCTGGTTTATGAATTCAATCCAGACACTATGCAGTGGAACATGTGGGATTAAATTTTTATTTAATAGCCGGCTTAGTGAAGAAGTTGTTTCCATCTCACGGATTGAAACCAATAGTCATGAACTGTTTGCAGCCAGAAATCTGATTCGTGTGTCGTAATCCAGGCATTCAAAAAAATAATGAAATCGGCATCACCTTTTGCTACTGCAAACCCGATACTGCTTTGGGCTAGGGGCTCAATAATCGGCACGCCTATTCTGGTTGGATTTTCAAGAGATAAAAAAGTAGGTATTGGTTCTTCTTCTATGTAACCATCAATTGCGCCATCAATTAGTGCTGCGCTGACTAGCTCTTGATTTTCATAAATATGATGGGTGCTGTTGGGAAAAATCTGCCTTATAAGTGCTGCAGAATCATTGTCACCTACTGCCGCAATAGTGTAATCGGCATGATTTAGGTCTTCTAAGGTATCTGCAATTGCAGTGGAAGTTAGGTTAGTAGCGAGAGTAATTTTATTGGTTGTATAAGGCTGGCTAAAATTAACATGCAGTGCACGCGACGGAGTTATAGAAAATTTAGCAGCTATAAGATCGATTTCCCCAACCTCAAGTGCTTGTATCAGGCGGTCAGGTTCATAGATATGAAATTGCACATTGACTTCCATGTCCTCAGCTATTTTGTTTCCCAAATCAATGTCATAGCCAAGAAGCGCGCCTGACTGATTCTGAATTACCCAAGGACTATCCAGAACGACGCCAACTCTGAGTTCTCCATAATTTAGTACTTGTTGCAGAGTTCTTGCTTTGCTCGCAGAACAAATCAAGCTAAGAATGAGCGCCACAAAAAAAGAGCTCTGTTTTAGCATGAGGACCTCAGTTTGAGTTTAGATTGTTTAGATTTTGCGAGTAAGTGAGACAACGAGCAAGTCTCAATGACTGAATCCTAGCTTTGATTTGTTCAAACTGTTTTTTAATTGGAGTGATATCATCGTAATCTACGCGTGGCCTAATTTTAAAAATCAACCGGTATCAACTTGAAATCAGCAACCTCAACTTTTCCAACAGCCAATCTGTTGTCAGCGGCTGGGAAACCATCAAAAAAAATCATTACTGGTTTGCGTTCTTCTGTAGGCAGAGCAATTTCTGATTACAGCATGATTCATGACGGGGACCGTATCATGGTATGCGTGTCAGGGGGTAAAGATTCATTTACTCTTCTAGACGTACTTCTTCAGCTAAAGAAACGTGCGCCTATCAGTTTTGATGTCATTGCTGTTAATCTTGATCAGAAACAACCGGGATTTCCTGCGGATATTCTGCCGGCCTACTTTGAATCCATGCATGTTAGTTACCGAATAATAGAAGAAGACACGTATTCGGTAGTTAAGCAAGTTATTAAGGAAGGCAAGACCATGTGTGGCTTATGTTCGCGTTTAAGGCGTGGCGTACTTTATCGGGTAGCAGATGAACTAAAGGCTACAAAAATTGCTTTAGGGCATCATCAGGATGATATTGTTGAAACCCTGTTTCTTAATATGTTTTTTGGTGCTCGGCTTGAGGCTATGCCACCGAAACTTCTTAGCGATAGCGGAAAGCATATTGTTATTCGGCCATTGGCATATTGCCAAGAGACATTAATTGCTGAATATGCTCAGAGCCGTCAGTTTCCAATTATTCCCTGCAACCTTTGTGGGTCTCAGGAAAACCTACAACGAAAAAAAATTAAAGCTATGTTGAGAACCTGGGAGATGGAAGACCCTGGCCGGACAGAGCGTTTGTTTAAGAGCCTACAGAACGTTAGCCCATCACATTTGGCAGATTTTCAGCTTTTTGACTTTAAAACGCTTACTTCAAGAAGTGCAGAATCTCATTAGACGTTTGTTATTTACTGTCCCTCATCTGTAATGGTATTTCTTAGTAAGCCTACACCTTTTATGTCAATCTCTACTGTATCTCCTGGCTTCATCCAGATGGGTGGTTTTCGCACACGCCCAACTCCACCAGGAGTTCCGGATACGATGACATCACCTGGCTCTAGTGGTGTCCATGAAGAGCAATACTCGATGAGCTGAGGAATATTGAAACAGAGGTCACTCACAGGAGCATCTTGGAGAATCTGTCCGTTTAGTCTAGTTTGTAGATGAAACGCATTAGGGTCAGGTTGATCATCAGCTGTAACCATACAAGGTCCAAAACTACCGCTTTTATAGAAATTTTTTCCCGCAGTGAATTGGATTGTGTGCATCTGAAAATCACGAATACTTCCTTCGTTGAAGCAGCTATAGCCAGCTACATAGCTCATTGCCTCAGACTGTGAAACATGTCTTGCTCGTTTACCAATGATTACTGCTAACTCCCCTTCATAATCAAAATCAGTTGAAACTTTTGGACGTATTAGTGGCGTGTTGTGGCCAACAATCGAGTCTGGGAAACGTGTGAATAAGACCGGGTATTTAGGGATGTCTCGTCCAGTTTCTTTTATATGGCTAAGGTAATTAATTCCTACGCATAAAACTTTGGAGGGATTCGGGATAACGGGCAGGTAGTTAATATCGGCTTCTTCAAAATCAACATTAGCATCAGAATGGATCAAATCCCTAAGGTCATCTAAGCGACCAGCCATTAAAACACTTCGAAGATCAACAAAATCAGATGACAAACGCGCACCCGCATCTATTACGCCATTTTCTGTAAGCAATCCGAAGCTTGTTTTACCGTTATGTTCGAAACTAATAAGTTGCATTTGCTTCCCTAGTAAATAAGTTCAAAAAAGTCTAGCTATGAGTTTGAGACTGTTTAGCAAGAATAGAGATTGCATCCGTCAGCAATACAATTTCTTGGCCTTTTTTTCCTAATCGACGTATTGATACTGTTCTATCTTCTATCTCACGTTTTCCTAGAGCAATGAGAACGGGGGTTTTCAGTAGGCTGTGTTCACGAACCTTATAATTGATTTTCTCATTTCTAAGATCTATTTCTGTGCGAAGCCCAGAGTTTTTTAATTGCTCAACCACCTCATATGCATATTCGTTTGCATCTGAAGTAATTGTTGCGACAACTACTTGTGTAGGAGCTAGCCAGAATGGAAGGTTTCCTGTGAAGTGCTCAAGCAAGATGCCTATGAATCTTTCCAGAGAACCAAAAATTGCCCTGTGAAGAAGAACAGGAGTATGTCGATTGCCATCCTCGCCAACATAAGTAGCTCCTAATCGACCAGGCAAATTTAGATCAACCTGAAGTGTTCCACACTGCCAGTCACGACCAATTGCATCTCTTAAGACAAATTCAATTTTAGGTCCATAAAAAGCCCCCTCCCCCGGATTGTAGGAGTAATCAAGTCCCAAACTATTCATGGCCTGTTTCAGCGCATCTTCTGCTTGGTCCCAAACATCATCTGTTCCAACTCTGCGTTCCGGCCGGTCAGCAAATTTAATGATGATATTTTCAAAGCCCATATCACGATAAATACTTAATAATAGGCTACACACAGCCCCTGTCTCAGCGGTAATTTGATCTTGTGTACAAAAAATATGCGCATCGTCCTGAGTAAAGGCTCTTACACGCATGAGTCCGTGTAGTGCCCCAGAAGGCTCATATCTGTGTACTTTTCCAAATTCAGCTATGCGCAATGGTAATTCCCTGTAACTTCTAAGGCCTTTTTTGAATATTTGAACATGCCCTGGACAATTCATTGGTTTGATTGCCCAAATACGTTCATCTTCAGTGCGGCTGGTGAACATGTTTTCACCAAAAGTTTCCCAGTGCCCAGAAGCCTCCCAAAGCCTTCGGTCCATTAGTTCAGGTGTATTTACCTCTTCATAACCTGCTAATTCTTGCTTTGTTCGCATGTAGTCAATGAGCGTTTGGTACAGAGCCCAGCCTCTAGGATGCCAAAAGACAGCGCCTACGGCCTCGTCTTGCAGGTGAAAGAGATCCATTTGCTGTCCAAGTCGGCGATGATCACGTTGTTCTGCTTCTTCTAGCCTTTGTAGATATAACTTCAAGTCTTTACCATCTTTCCACGCAGTACCATAAATTCTTGTTAGCATTTTATTTTTTGAGTCTCCCTTCCAGTAGGCACCTGCGATTTTGGTTAACTTGAAGGGGCCAATGTGCTTTAAACTTGGAAGATGTGGCCCTCTGCACAGATCAACAAACTCAGAATCATCCTGATGATAGAGTTGGAAATCATCTTCTTGATCAGCATCATTGATTATTGATTCTTTGTACGGCTCATCAGCAACTTTAAATACTTCAATAGCCTTAGATTTGGAGTTCAATGTTTTGGTAATGGAAGATCCAGTGGAAACAATTTTTTTCATTTCCTTTTCTATAGGTTCTAGCTCATCTGAGGATATTGGTTTTTGAAATTCAAAATCATAATAAAAGCCATCATCTATAGTTGGTCCAATTGCTAATTTGGTATCTGGGTAAAGATTCTTTACAGCACTCGCCAAAACCTGAGCGGTTAGCGTGTGTCTCATGATTTCTAGCCCCTCATCAGAGTCTATAGTAATGATAGAAACCTTAGAATCTTCGCTAATGGGATCACTCAGATCTTTTTGGTTTCCATTAACAGTTATAGCAATAGCTGCTTTCGCTAAACTGGGCCCAATGGATTCGGCAATAGCCAAACCAGTTACGGCTTCAGGAAATTCTTTTTGTGATCCATCTGGTAGGGTAATTACTGGCATGGCTATCCTGCCTTGCGAGTGTGATCCCGCATTGTACGATAAGAAGAGGTCTTCATTCTCTGCCGGCTAGGGTTAGAATTAGCCCAGCAATATTTGAGGTCCCTGCAATGATGCCAATAGAAATACATATGTTTCCTTGTCTAAACGACAATTATGGATTCTTATTACATGATAAGGAAAGTGATTTAACAGCCACCGTGGATACTCCAGAAGTTGAAGCGATAATGGAAGCTCTTTCTCAAAAGGGTTGGACGCTTACTCATATTTTTAATACTCATCATCATGCTGATCATGCTGGGGGCAATCTTGCCATCAAGGCGGCTACCGGATGTCGAATTGTAGGCCCTAAAGCTGATGCAGCAAGAATTCCCGGAATTGATGAGTTGGTAGAAGAGGGCGACGAGTTTTTTTTAGGTGATCACCCAGTGCGTGTGTTAGATACCCCAGGGCATACTCGAGGCCACGTTGTTTATTACTTGCCTGAGGATGAAGTGGCTTTTGTAGGCGATACACTTTTTGCTATGGGTTGTGGCAGATTATTTGAGGGAACACCAGAGCAAATGTGGAGTTCTTTGCAGAAATTGATGAAGTGGCCAGATAACACGGTAATTTATTGTGCCCATGAATACACCCAAGATAACGCACGTTTTGCTCTCAGCATAGAGCCTAATAATAAGGCGCTAGTAGACAGGGCGAGGTTGGTAGATATAGCACGTGCCATAAATGAGCCAACAATTCCAACAACGCTAGGATTAGAAAAGTCCACAAATCCGTTCCTCCGGCCGACAAGCCAAGAGATCGCTATAAATGTTGGTATGAATGACGGAAATAACAAAGATACTGATCTAGTCGAGGTTTTTGCTCGCATTCGTGCCCTAAAAGACAGTTTTTAGTACCAGAAAAGGCCTTTCTAGGGTAAGCCTTTGCTAAGGCGTGGCACTTAAAATGGCCTAGAGTCCTCTTTCTTGTACTCAAAGTCATTGTCTTATTGGTTGACACTGTAATAGCTAGATCAGACAATAGTCTGCTTGTGTCCGCGGAGGGGTACCCAAGCGGTCAACGGGGGCAGACTGTAAATCTGCTGGCTATGCCTTCGTAGGTTCGAATCCTACCCCCACCACCAGTAGAGGGGGGTAGAAAACGGAGAAGGCGGGTGTAGTTCAACGGTAGAACCTCAGCCTTCCAAGCTGATGGTGTGGGTTCGATTCCCATCACCCGCTCCATATGTTGGCAATACAGTTAAAGGTGATATGG
>PBDA01000053.1 GCA_002718345.1 Rhodospirillaceae bacterium | reverse complement strand
TGGCGGCGGACTAATCAATCCCACTCCTGGGGTTGAATACCGGATTCTTGCAATGATCTCATCAACTTTACGACCCGGAAGTTCGCCGCCTTCACCAGGCTTAGCGCCTTGAGCCATCTTAATCTGTAATTCATCGGCATTACTAAGATACCAAATTGTTACCCCAAAGCGACCAGATGCTACCTGCTTGATAGCTGAGCGTCTTGAATCCCCTGATGGCAATGTTTTAAAACGCTCTGGATCTTCACCACCTTCACCTGTATTACTTTTACCTCCTAGTCGATTTAGCGCTATAGCCAATGCTTCATGTGCTTCAGCCGAAATGGAACCAAAGCTCATTGCACCTGTGCAAAATCTCTTGACAATTTCCTGGGCAGGTTCTACTTGCTTCAGCCGAACAGGCTTCTGCTCACCGACTTTAAATCTAAGCAGGCCTCGAAGAGTACAGTTTGCCCTTGCCTCGTCATTCGCCTGTTTTGCAAACTTATCATAAATACTCTCATCGCTAGATCTTGCTGCTGCCTGCAGAGAAGAAATGACAATGGGATCCCAACCGTGTTTTTCACCTGTACTACGCCAGTGAAATTCACCAGGATTTGGCAGAGTTTTAAGCTGATTTTGGATTTTCTCAGGATACCCCAACTCATGTCTTCTAAGAGCCTCGTGCTCCAGAACTTCAAAACCAACACCTTTTAATCGGCTTGATGTCCCTACGAAACAACGTTCAATTACAGCCTCAGAAAGGCCTACGGCCTCAAAGATCTGGGCACCCTTATAAGATTGAAGGGTAGAAATCCCCATCTTTGCCATGACCTTCAACATGCCCTTAGCGACACCTTTACGGTATGCAGCCACAACTGAGTCTTCAGTATCGTATTCTTCACCTAACAGACCATCTAGCCTTGCCTGCCAAAGCGCTTCAAATGCTACGTATGGATTGATTGCATCGGCTCCATATCCTATTAACAAACAATGATGATGTACCTCTCGCGCTTCACCTGTCTCTATAACTAAACCAATACGGCTACGTTTTGCACGCCTTACAAGATGATGGTGAACTGCCCCGCAAGCTGCCAAGGCACTTGTAGCTACTCGATCCAAGCCCATCAATCGATCTGATAGAACTATGAGACTATAACCTTCGTCGATAGCCTCTTCTGCCTCGAAGCAAATTCTGTCCAAAGCATGAATCATCCCGCCATTATCCTTTTGACGATCAAAAGTTATGTCAATTGTTGTCGATTTCCAGCCGCGATAGTCCATATATTTGATGGCCGCAAGTTCTTCATTGGAAAGTATTGGATGTCGGAGTCGAAGCCTGTGAGCATGCTGCCTAGTAATCTCCAAGAGATTCGGTTCTGGCCCTATATAACATTCCAACGACATAATGATCTCTTCTCGAATGGAATCTATCGGAGGATTTGTAACTTGAGCAAAAAGTTGTTTGAAATAGTCATACAGCAAACGAGGTTTGTCGCTCAAACATGCAAGTGCGGAATCATTTCCCATCGAGCCTACCGGATCGCGAAGCTGCTCAATTAGAGGTTTTAGCATGAATTGCATTGTTTCAACTGTGTAACCGAACGCCTGCATCCGAGACAACAGTGTTTCTTGGTCAAGTCCTAAGGCTTTAGGTTCTGGTAATAAATCTTGGAGTGATAACCTTTCTTCATCCAGCCACTCCCCATAGGGTTCTCTATTTGCGAATTCTTGTTTAAGCTCTTCATCTGGTACCAGTCGACCTGCTACAAAATCTATAAGAAACATTTTGCCAGGCTCCAAGCGACCCTTAAATTTCACCATGTCAGGCTCAATTGGCAAGACTCCCACTTCACTAGCCATGATTACACGGTCATCATGAGTTAGGTAATAACGACTAGGGCGAAGTCCATTTCGATCTAGGACTGCGCCAATATAGTTGCCATCAGTAAAAGCTATTGAGGCTGGGCCATCCCATGGTTCCATTGCACAGGAATGAAATTCATAAAAATCTCTTTTTTCTGTGGTCATTAGCTCGTTTTTTTGCCAAGCCTCAGGGACCATCATCATGACCGACTCCTGGAGTGTCCGACCTGTCATAAGCAAAAATTCTAGTGCATTATCGAATACTCCAGAGTCAGAACAATCTGGTTCCACTACCGGAAACAGCCCTTTTATAGACTCTCCAAATAATTTGCTTTGAAAAACACCTTCGCGTGCTGTCATCCAATTAACATTTCCACGCAAAGTATTAATTTCACCATTGTGGGACATAAAACGATTGGGTTGAGCACGGTCCCAGCTTGGGAAAGTATTCGTTGAGAATCGCGAGTGCACCATTGCTAAGTGTGTCTCATAATCACTTTCACGCAGATCCGGAAAATAGGGTAATAGCTGACTAGGCGTTAACATGCCTTTATAAATAATTACCTTTGTAGACAGGCTGCAAACGTAGAATGCCTTGGCTTGCTCTAAGTCTATGTTCGATCTTAAAAGATGGCTTGCTCTCTTGCGTATAAGGTATAACTTGCGCTCAAAAGAATCTCCCTCAAGACCACCTTCTGCTTCAACAAATACTTGTTCAATTTTCGGAGCAGCTGCCAATGCTGTTGGTCCGAGACCAGACTTCTTAGAATTTGTGGGCACACTACGCCAACCTACTAAAGACTGCCCCTCTTCTTCACAAATCCTCTCAAACTCTTTTTTGCAGAAATCTCTTTCAACGTCATCTGTTGGCAGAAAAACTATGCCGGCTGAAAACTTACCAGGCTTGGGAAGATCAAAACCAAATTCTTCCTGCGCCACACGGGTTAAAAATTTTTGAGGAAGTGCTGTTAAGATTCCAGCTCCATCACCCGAATTTTCCTCAGCACCTCTAGCGCCTCGATGATCCATCTGGCACAACAAATATTCAGCGTCAGAAATTATTTGATGGCTAGCTTGACCTTTTACATGAGCTATGAATCCAACGCCACAGCTATCCCGCTCCTGCTCTGGAGAGTACAAACCTTGTGCTGGTGGAAACACGTCCCCCGGCTTAATGTTGCGACTTAGAGTCATACCATCCCTTGGCGGAGACTTAGCTCCACTTTCTAGCTGGGCTTCTTGGCGGCCCGGGGCCGTTGATTATGGCCGGCGGTGAAGTCTTCTTGTGACCCCACACTTCCCGTGCATGCTGTCTTAAAGGCTCTTATGGGCCAATCAAAACATATTATAACACCGCCCTGAGCTTACCAATGAGGTAAAACATTAAAAGTTCATCATCATGGTAGGTTTTTTTCTTATTTTTCAAAGAGTTGATATTTTTATAGTATATCGTCAGCCAAACCAAGTAAAAATATTACTCAAACGCACTCAAACTTAATGTCGATTTACGTTTACAAGAATAAAATAATGCATGTTTAGCATGGATTGTATGACATATATATCTCTTACCAAACTGGCTAAACAAGACAAAACAGATGAGATCAGTGCTAAAAAGTCAACAATGAGGTGTTGCTTTGCGTCATCAGTTCATTCATAGACCGGTTGCTATTGTAGCTAGCAAGAGAATTCCTTTTGCAAGAGCGCATTCGGCATACAAATACTCGTCCAACCAAGACATGATGACCAAGGTATTATCATCTTTGGTTGATAGTGTTGGTCTCAAACGTCAAAAACTAGGAGAAGTTGCCCTTGGTGCTGTAATAAAACATTCTAAAGACTGGAATCTTGCACGCGAATCAGTTTTAGCTTCAGGTTTAGCAGCTGAAACACCCGCATTCGATATACAGCAAGCATGCGGAACTAGTCTCTCCGCCGCCATACTAATTAGTGCAAAAATTTCTGCTGGATTAATTGATGCTGGAATCGCAGGGGGTGCAGACTCAATTAGTGATTTACCTATCGTTTACTCAGATACCTATAGATCTATTCTTATGAAAAGTGCTCGGGGGAAAAACCTCTTACAAAAAGCAAAGCCTTGGTTAGAACTTCGACCTCATCATTTCAAACCCAGATATCCAAGTGTAGTTGAACCTCGCACAAAACTCTCAATGGGTGAAAGCATGGAAAAAACGGCTAAAGAGTGGCATTTAACAAGGGAAAATCTAGATATTTTTGCACTAAACAGTCATATGAAAGCTGCAAAAGCGCAAGATAACGGTTTTTTTGATGACCTTATAATTGAATTTGAAGGAATCTCGAAAGATAACAACATACGGCGTGATACAACAATGCAACAACTTGCAAAACTGAAATCCGCGTTTGATTTAAGCGAGACCGGCATTATTACAGCTGGAAATAGTACACCGTTAACAGATGGTGCATCAGCGATACTGTTAGCTACAGAAGAATGGGCACTAGAACGAGGCCTTCCAATTCTTTCTTATATAACTCACTCTAAAATAGCAGCCGTGGATTTTATAAATCAGGAAGGGCTCTTAATGGCACCAGCATATGCAGTGTCAGACATGCTTAAAGAAATAAATCTTTCATTACAGGATTTTGACTTTTACGAAATTCACGAGGCTTTTGCAGCTCAGGTATTAGCTACATTAAAAGCATGGGAATCTGAAAACTTTTGCTTAAAGAAATTAGGAAGAGATTCTCCTCTTGGTACTATTGATCATAGTAAAATAAATGTAAAGGGTGGGAGTGTTGCGATCGGACACCCTTTTGCAGCAACAGGTACTCGTATTTTGGGAACTCTCGCAAAATTATTGCATCAGAAAGGTTCGGGGCGAGGTTTAGCCTCTATCTGTACTGCTGGTGGAATGGGAGTTACTGCAATATTAGAGTCAAGCTAATTCTTAGAGAAAGGTAATTCATGGATAGTTTACTGGGGGTGCTTGTTGCACTTAACGGCATCATCTGGCACGACATTGTATTAATCATCCTGCTAGGCACCGGAATAGTTTTCACAATTTGGAGTGGGCTATCTCAATATCGCGCCTTGACGCATGGAGTTCAAGTACTTCGAGGGAACTACGATGACCCAAATCACCCGGGCGCAATAAGCCATTTCCAGGCACTTTCTGCGGCGTTATCAGCAACTGTTGGGCTAGGTAATATTGGTGGTGTTGCTCTAGCTATTGCACTTGGTGGTCCAGGTGCGATTTTCTGGATGTGGGTAGTTGGTTTTTTTGGAATGGCTATAAAATTGACAGAAGTCAGCTTAGCTATGCACTATCGCAATACTGACGATCCTGATAATCCTCATGGTGGTCCAATGTGGGTTGTCAGCAAAGGATTAAAAAAAATAAATCCCAAGCTTGCTCCACTTGGGAAAGCAATAGGCGGCCTTTTCTGTTTAACCTTGCTTATTTCCACAGCAACAGGTGGAAACATGTTTCAAGCATGGAATGTAGGAGAAATTACTGAGGAATATTTTGGCATCCCTAGTATTTTTGCTGGTATCACCCTAGCCATCCTTGTTGGATTGGTAATTATTGGGGGCATTAAACGCATTGGTGCAGTTGCCGGACGGCTTGTGCCTTTTATGGTAACCCTATACCTGCTTGCGGGAACATTTGTTCTAATATCGAATTTGGAAGATATCCCTTCCATGCTTATGCTAATAGTGCGATCAGCATTCCTTCCCCAAGAAATGACGGGTGCTTTTATAGGGGGCACAGCAGGTTACGCTTTTCTATTTGGAATGAAGCGTGCGCTCTTTTCAAATGAAGCGGGACAAGGTACTTCTCCAATTGCTCATGCAGCTGCCAAAACGGATGAGCCAGTCAGAGAAGCAATGGTAGCTGGGTTAGAGCCATTCATAGATACCATAGTAGTTTGTACCTTTACAGCCTTAGTCATACTGTCAACAGGAGTCTGGAATAGATCTGCTGAAGCACAATTAAATACACCACCAGATTTTATATTAACTGAAGTAAATACCTGGAGCTTAGAAACGGTTGCAGCACCAAAACGTATTAACGAAGAATGGAAAAATGGTGACCTAGTCTTCATCATAGTCAATGCGGATTTCAACCCTCAATCTGGAAATAACGCACACCGACTTGAAGGCCGTTTGCAAATTACTAACGACAATCTAGTTATTGCTTGGAATCCCATCAATAGCCAATCACGACCAACCATCAATGACACGGGCATTTATGCAACATATGTAGGAGCAACATTAACAGCCAAGGCTTTTGATTCTGTAATTCCTGGTCTCGGAAAATGGCTTATAACACTTGCGGTCTGGTTATTTGCACTATCAACAATGATCTCTTGGAGTTATTACGGAGAACAAGGTGTTGTCTTCTTGTTTGGTAACCGAATGGTACTTCCTTACAAATTTTTCTTTTGCACACTCATTATCGTTGCAACGTGGGGATTCATAGAATCGGATACTGATCTCGATAATCTTACTGGTGTTGGTACTGGCGTAATGCTTTGGGCCAACATCCCCATAATGTGGTTATTTGTATGTGAAGCTATGCGCTCTTATCACAATTATATTGCACGCCTCAAAACTGGAAAATTAAAATTGACTGACTGATGAAGCTTCAACAGTCCATTAGAAATAATATTAGATGAACTCCACAGATTTATTTAGTCCAATGTCCTAAACGCTGCAGACAAGTTGCAACCTGCTCCAAATAAGCGTGACCAAACAAATTAAAGTGGTTTAATAAGTGATAGAGATTATAAAGATCAAGACGTTTTTCCCAACCATAATCAAGCTGCCAAGATTTATTGTAAGCTGAATAAAAAACATCACTAAAGCCGCCAAATAGCCTTGTCATAGCTAAATCGCTTTCGCGATCTCCATAATAGACCGCAGGATCATAAACGTAAGTTTTTTTGCTTATGTCACAACCCCAGTTTCCAGACCATAAATCTCCGTGAAGCAAAGAAGCTTTAATATCGCGGTCCTCAAAAAATCGGTCGAGAATTTTAAGCAGGTCATAGCCTTGTACTAATTGATTTTTTGGCAATCCTCTCTTTTCAGCTAATTCCAACTGATAACATAGTCGCCTATCCCTGAAAAATTCAATCCAATTACTAGAACAAATATTTATTTGAAGGGTGGAACCAATAGTATTATCTCTATGCCAACCGTACTGCTCTGTTACACAACGATGCTGATTAGCCAAAGCAGAACCCAATTGAATTTCAGCGTCAGTAGTTTTTTCTACAAAATCTATCCACTTTAAGGCCAGATAGCACTGCTCATTAACACACCCAACATCAATTACTTCTGGCACCTCCACACTTCCTGAATCACGTAATGTTTGTAAGCCTTCAGCTTCAGACTGAAACATTTCAATAGAATCAGCTTTATTGGTCTTAAGAAATAAAGGGCAATCATCTGTCAGCAATTTATATGCGGAATTGATGCTTCCGCCAGATACAACTTGAACAGATTCAATATTGCATCGAATGCCAACACGCTGATTTAGCTCAGTCGATATTTCTATAAGGTTCAAAATATATTAGAAAGGTGATCCATCACTAGACATATGAACGGTAAGTCTCTTATGAAGCGGAGAACTACGTGGGAAATGTGTAAGCAAATACTCCATTTGATCTGCAAGAACGCGACGCCCTTTTAAATAAATGTACTCTGCATAAGTTGGCTTAAATGGAACAGCCACTAACTGCAATCTGGCCTGCTCTGGTGTGCGGCCTCCTTTGTGATTATTACAACGTCGGCATGCTGTTACTACATTTGCCCATGAATCAAGGCCGCCCTGGCTTATCGGAGTTACGTGATCTCGGGTTAAATCTGAAGCTCGAAAGTGCTTGGAACAATATAGACAAATATTAGCATCGCGCCTGAACAGTGTTTGATTAGTTAACGGCGGGGTATAGCGATCGCGGTTTCTCTCTGCGGCGACAGAATCTCCATAGGTAGAAATAATTGAACTAATTTCAACTATACTTCGCTGCCCTGTTTTTGCGCTTATACCGCCACGTATTTGGTAGATTGGTGTCCCACAAACATAGGCAACCTGCTGTGTATGATATAGCCGAACTGCATCACGATAATCAATCCACTCCAGTGGCATGCCAGTGATATCCGTTCTCAATACCTCTTGAGTTACTGGTTGTTGCTCCATTTCTATAGCAAGGAATCTCCTTCAGCTTAGGGGTTTTGATTGACTTATATAAATATACAATGAATGGGATTGTAGACGCTAAATCTCCCGATAATTGGAAAAAACTCTAGCAAAAGTTTTTATTGTAACTCTTCAAAATCTACGCCCCTTGTCTCAAAAGCCTCAGTCGCAAGACGTCCCGCATTTACGGCTGCAGGCCAGCCTGCATAAAAAGTAGTGTGCAAAATTACTTCCGATATTTCTTGCGGGGTCACACCATTTTCATCAAGTGCTCTATTAATATGAGTTCGGAGTTCATTAGTTGCATAGAGCGACTGATTTACTGCAACTGTTATAAGGCTACGATCACGCTTAGAAAGTAATGGCCGTTCCCAGATATCTCCATACAAAAGGCTGTTACGCAACTCTCCTAATCTTGGAACTGAAGCATACGCAACACTGATCGAATCAGGGGTAATGACCTCTGATTGTTCTGGAGCAGTAGGAAGGTTTCCCAGCGACAAACCGCGCTCCTCAAAAGCTGAAATTGCTATGAGGGAAGCCTGCACTCCTGTTGGCCATCCTGAATAGAAGGTCACGTGCAAAATAATTTCAGAAATTTCTTCAGGAGATAAACCGTTATCTAGCCCTCTAGGAATATGGATAGCCAACTCTTCACGCGTTAATGCCTGAAGCACAGCAATAGTTATAAGGCTTCTGTCTCTTTTTGAAAGATATGGGCGTTCCCATATTTCGCCGTAAACCACTAAATTTCTGAGGCTTCCTAGGTAAGGTGATCCCGCATATAGGTCAGTTAATTGATCAGCAGGGGAATCGATCACTTCTAAGGTAGACTGTGAAGATAGTTCAGAACTACATGCGCCAAGCATAGTTAACATAGAGCCGACAAAAACTAATGCTAGATTCCTATGGCACATTGTCATTCTTTGTTACTCCAATTTAGCTACAACTTTTTTAGTACAGCGTCTAGAGTATCTTGTGCATCTCCGAACAACATACAAGTATTCTCTTTAAAAAATAGAGGATTTTGAACGCCTGCATAACCAGTTGCCATACTACGCTTTAGTACAACTGTTGTTTTACCTTTCCAAACCTCAAGCACTGGCATACCAGCAATAGGGCTTTCTGGCTCTTCCTGTGCAGAAGGATTAACTATATCGTTTGCACCGATAATAATAGACACGTCTATGCTAGGAAAATCCTGATTTATTTCATCCATCTCAAAAACAATATCGTAAGGCACTCTTGCTTCAGCGAGTAAAACATTCATATGTCCAGGCATACGACCAGCTACTGGATGGATACCGAATCGAACGTTGATCCCCTTTTTACGCAAAACTTTTGTGATTTCACATACAGTGTGTTGTGCTTGAGCGACTGCCATTCCGTAGCCAGGAATAATCATTACCTCTTTAGATTTGGAGAGTAAATTGGCCACCTCTGCAGACTCAATAGAAATTACCTCTCCTTCAACAGCACCTTGATTGCTAGATGTTGAACTCCCTGATGTCCCAAAACCTCCAGCTATTACAGCAAGAAATTTTCGGTTCATCGCACGACACATGATATAACTTAATATCGCTCCGCTACTTCCCACCAATGCACCCGTCACAATAAGCAAGTTATTGCTCAACATGAACCCAGTAGCTGATGCAGCCCAGCCAGAATAGCTATTAAGCATTGACACTACGACCGGCATATCTGCGCCGCCAATTGCCATAACCATGTGAATTCCAAATAATAAAGCTAATGCGGTCATTATTAGCAATGGTGTTAATCCCGGATTTGACCCAATACCAGCAGCAGATTCATTCACGAACTGCCAGCCAACTACTATAGTTAATAGAAATAACCCGAGATTTAGCCAATGACGCCCAGGAAGTGTTAAAGGTGTGCCACTAATTTTGCCGCTCAGCTTTCCAAAAGCAATAACAGAGCCGGAAAATGTTACCGCTCCTATCAATATCCCTAGATAAACCTCTACGTTATGAATAGTCTCCTCAACACCATCAAAATGTACTTCAGGATCCATGAAATTGGCAAACCCAACCAATACAGCAGCAAGCCCTACAAGACTATGTAGAATGGCTACCAACTCTGGCATCTGAGTCATCTGAACACGCTGTGCAAGCACAATACCCAGAATGCCGCCTATTGCTAAACCAAAAATCAGCAATACATAGTTATCGGTAACTGCCCCCCCTACAGTAGCTAGCAACGCAAGAGTCATGCCAGCAATACCATAGATATTTCCACGTCTCGCGGTTTCTGGATGACTTAATCCACCAAGAGCTAGTATAAAAAGAATTGTCGCCCCTATATAAGCAACTGTAACTAGTCCAGACATTCCTACCCTTTTATTTCCTAAACATATCAAGCATTCGTCTTGTCACTGCAAAACCACCTGCAATATTTATACTTGTAATAAAAATGGTAATACCAGCAATCCACATAATTGTGCCTTCAGTTGAACTAATTTGAAGCAATCCCCCAATAATGATGATGCTTGAAATAGCATTGGTCACACTCATTAAAGGCGTATGGAGAGCTGGTGTTACATTCCAAATCACCATATACCCTACAAAACAAGCTAACACAAAAACCGTAAAGTGCTCTAAAAAAGACGGTGGCGCCACAGCCCCAAGCCCAAATAATCCTAATACCGCTACTCCAAGACCTAAGAGTGGGCCCAATTTTGAAGGCTTAGGCTGAACATCTGAAGCACGATCAACAACAGAAGGTTTTTCAGGCTCCTTTTTTTTGAGTACTGTTAGTTTTGGTGCCGGGGGCGGCCATGTAATCTTCTTACCATGCACAACCGTTGCGCCCCTAATAACCTCATCTTCCATATCCAAAACTAGTTGACCATTTTTTTCTGGGCACATGTCTGTTATTAAGTGCCGTAGATTAGTGCCATACAGTTGGCTTGACTGAGAAGCTAATCGGCTTGGGAGATCTGTATAACCAATTATGGAAACACCCGCTTGTTTAATTACTTTATCTGGTTCAGTAAGTACACAATTTCCTCCCTGCTCTGCTGCCAAGTCCACGATGACACTACCTGGTTTCATTGAGGAAACCATTTCAGAAGTAATTAATGCGGGGGCCGGTTTTCCTGGAATAAGGGCTGTCGTTATTATGATGTCCACCTCTTTAGCCTGCTCAGCAAATAACTCCATCTCTGCATTAATAAATTCCGCGCTCATGGTTTTTGCATACCCACCTTCGCCAGAAGCATCTTCGTCAAAATCAAGCAATAGAAATTCTCCATCCATGCTTTCAACTTGCTCTTTTACCTCTGGACGAGTGTCAAAAGCTCTAACAATTGCACCCATACTTCTCGCCGCTCCTATTGCGGCAAGTCCAGCTACTCCAGCCCCTATGACCAAGATCTTTGCTGGAGGGATTTTACCAGCGGCAGTTATCTGGCCTGTAAAAAACCTACCAAAATGCTGGGCTGCCTCTATAACTGCACGGTAACCAGCTATATTTGCCATTGAGCTTAGCGCATCCATTTTTTGTGCCCTGGATATACGGGGAATGCTATCCATAGCTAGAGTAGTTATTCCCTTTTCCGCTAGTAGCGAAAGTAGATCAGCATTTTGTGCAGGCCATAAAAAAGAAATTAATACCTGCCCTGATCGCATGAGCTTTATTTCTTCTTTGTCTGGGGCTCGCACCTTAATAATTATGTCGCTATCAAACCAAACTTTCTTAGCATCAGTTAAGACATCAACACCTGCCACTAAGTACATATCGTCATCGAAACTGGCTGCATGGCCCGCACTGGCTTCTATAGCCATTGAGAATCCAAGCTTATTTAGCTCCGAGGCTACACTAGGTGTTACGGCTACGCGTTTTTCACCGTCACGACTTTCCTTGGGTATCCCTATTTTCACTCGATTTCTCCAACTACCTGTGCAAGTCAAGAGAGAATTGTAAACTTCGTGTATGAACGTGCAACCATTCAATTACCCAGTTATCAAAATTTTAGGTTTTAATCGTTGGGATGGCTAAGCAATCAAAACTGATTCAAGTTGCAGTCCCTGTCCCGCTTGTAGGGGAATTAGACTATTGCTGGACAAAAAGCGATCAGGAACCACCTTCAATTGGCTGTAGAGTAGTTGTCCCTCTTGGCAAAACCACAAAAATTGGAGTGGTAACTCGCCATATCAACAAATCTAATCTAGAAGCCAAACAAATTAAGAGTGTTCAAGAAGTACTAGACATAAAACCGGTCTTAAATAAAGAATTATTAAACCTGCTGCGATGGTGTGCTGTGTATTATCACCACCCAATAGGAGAAGTGCTGAACCATGCGCTACCAACACACCTTCGCAAAGGACGTCCCGCAAAATATAGTGAAGCTTTTTGGAAACTCACAAAAAAAGGAATAGCATTATCAAGTAAAGATCGTTTAGGAAAATTCCAGACGCAAGCTCTGAGTCTACTTAGGAATGCTGACCTTCTAAGTTCAAAAGAATTTTTAGCTGTCGGAATAAAAAGTTCAGTTTTAAAACGAATGAATGAGCGTGGCTGGATTCAACATTCTGAGAGCTACCCTGAGATAAAAACTGAGAACCCAATAAAACACTGTTTACCAGAATTAACCAATGAGCAAAATTATTGTATTAGTAGTGTTGAAAAGACTGCTGAAGATTATGCAGCTTATTTGCTACAAGGTGTTACAGGAAGTGGCAAAACCGAAGTTTATATGCGTCTCATTTCAAAGCAAATTCAACGCAAAAAGCAAAGTCTTTTGCTTGTACCAGAAATAGGTTTGACTCCACAATTAATAAAGCGATTAAAACAACGTTTTCGCTCTTGTCTTGCAATCATGCACTCCGGCCTAACTGCAAATGAACGTCTTAATGCCTGGAATGATGCTCGTTCAGGAAAAGCCAAAGTTATAGTTGGTACAAGATCAGCAATTTTTGCGCCGCTTAGCGAGGCTGGACTGATAATCGTAGATGAGGAGCACGATTCTTCCTATAAGCAACAAGACGGATTTAAATATTCTGCCAGAGACCTTGCTGTTCTCAGAGCACAGCGATTAAAAATTCCAATAGTTCTCGCTTCAGCCACGCCCTCACTTGAAAGCGTCTATAACATCAAACGTGGTCGCTACAAACCCTTGAAGATGTCCCGAAGAATCGGATCGGCTGGTAAACCGAATATACATCTGATCAATATGAATCTTCATGCTAACCGTCGGGGTTTATCGACGCCCCTTATAGCAGCTATAGAACGTAATTTATTAGCGCATCAACAAATCTTACTCTTTCTGAACCGTCGTGGATTCGCGCCGGTTTTGTTATGCATTGAGTGTGGCTCTGTAGAGGAGTGCAATCGATGCGATGCACGTATGACTTTACATGCAAAAATTGGTCAACTTCGCTGCCATCACTGCGGACTGACCCGTGGTCTCAAGTGGAGGTGTAGTTCATGTGCTAGCGAGAGAATTGCCGTTGGGTCTGGCACACAAAGAGTAACTGATGAATTACAAAGCCTATTTCCTGAGGCAAGAATAGCTAGACTAGACCGAGATACTGCGAATAGCAAAAACAGGCTTGAAGCCATACTCTCTGACATAGAACAGGGTGATGTTGATATAGTGGTGGGAACACAGATGCTGTCAAAAGGGCACGACTTCCCCAAGGTGACCCTCGTTGGTGTTCTGAATGCTGACCAAGGTCTTTTCGGAACAGACTTTCGCTCTAGCGAGAAATTGGCACAAATGCTTATACAGGTAGCAGGACGGGCAGGCAGACGAGATAAACCGGGAGAAGTATTTGTTCAAAGTCATTATCCAAATCATCCGCTACTAAAGAGTCTCTCAACCCAAGACTATGATTCTTTTATTGAGTTAGCCTTAGCGGAACGCAAACTTTCATCTTGGCCGCCATTTTCACATTTAATAGTTTGGCGTGCCGAGGCAACAAACAGAAAGGTCTCTCAAGCCTTCTTGGAGCGCGTAGCTGTTACTGCAAGAAAAATGAATGGAAATACCCTAATACTTGGCCCAGCAGCAGCTAATATGGAAAAACGTGGTAATCGTTTCAGAGCCCATTTGCTGTTTCAAGATACCACTAGAGCAGATCTCCATAAGTTGACACGTAAAATATTACCCCTAGTTCGTATGTGGCCTGAAGCAAGGCGTGTTCGCTGGTCGATCGATGTCGACCCTATTGAGCTTTAGCTTAAGGTAGAATCCCCATATTACAAACAGCTGAATCACTCTTTGCGCGCTCAAATTAATCATTTTCTTCAAAAGGCCATATCAGAGTTTTCTGGTAAGTATACCTCTGTTGTAAATTATGACCCGCAATTAGAACGAACCCGCAACCCTAAACACGGCGACTTCACTACCAACATTGCAATGAGGCTATCTAAGGAGCTCAGAAAACAACCTCGAGAAATAGCCGAATCAATTCTAGAATGTTTCCCTTCATCAGACCTAATAGAAGAAATCCAGATAGCTGGGCCTGGATTCATTAATTTCAAGCTTTCTTCTGTTGCATTGCAGAAAGAGCTGATGGAGATTTTAAAGTCAGGTTTTAATTATGGCCGTTCGAATTTCGGTTCTGATCAACGTGTCCTAGTGGAATATGTTTCAGCTAATCCAACTGGACCACTACACGTAGGCCATGGCCGTCACGCTGCCTATGGTGCATCCCTAGCTAACCTTCTAAAAGCAACTGGACATAACGTGCAAGAAGAATATTACGTTAATGATGCGGGGCGGCAAATGGACATACTCACCGTTAGTGTGTGGCTAAGATACCTACAACAAAATGGTGTTGAAATAGATTTTCCTGAAAATGCTTATCAAGGTGAGTACATTATAGATATTGCAAAACAACTAGAAGCTGAACCTAGCAAATGGTTTTTTTCGAAAAACAAGCCCAACCTAAAAGAAGTTTTAGCTGATACAAAGACTGATAAAGAAAAAAGGCTCGATAATATTGTTGCTGAAGCAAAAAAATATCTTGGAATTGATAGGTTCAATAAGCTTTTGCATAAAGGACTAGATAGTGTACTTAGTGACATAAAATCTGACTTATCTGAGTTCGGTGTCGAGCCTGACCTTTGGTATTCTGAGGCCAGCCTCTCTGATAAAGGTGCCATAGAGCGGGCACTTAATCTTCTGGATCAAAATAATATCTTGTATAAACGAGACGGTGCCACATGGTTTAAAGCAAAAAAATTTGGAGATGAAAAAGACCGAGTTGTAATTCGCGAAAATGGTGTTACTACTTATTTTGCATCTGATATCGCATATCACCTAGAAAAAAGAGAAAGAGGATTTGATCTGCTCCTTGATGTTCTAGGTGCAGACCATCATGGGTATGTAGCAAGGGTACGTGCAGGCCTTGAAGCGCTTGGAGAGCCGCCTGAATCTTTAGAAGTTAGCTTAGTGCAATTTGTTACCCTATATCGAGGAACTGAAAAAGTTCAAATGTCCACTCGGTCTGGAAAATATGTAACATTGCGAGAACTTCGCAATGAGGTTGGAAATGATGCAGCCCGCTTTTTCTACGTCTCTAGAGCTAATGAGCAACATTTGGATTTTGACCTAGAACTTGCCAAAGAAAAATCTAATGACAACCCTGTTTACTATGTTCAATATGCACATGCACGAATAAGTAGTCTTGAAAAAAAATTGGATCAGGAAAGTGCCGAGTACAAAGAAATCGATACCAATAATCTATCGCTTCTGACAGAAGAGAACGAAAGAAATTTGCTAGTACTTTTAAGTAGATACCCAGAAGTGATTCAGCTTGCCACTACGAACCGAGCTCCACAAAATTTAGTCTATTATCTACGAGATCTCGCAGCTGAATTTCATTCATACTACAACGCGCATAAAATGCTGGTTGAAAATGAACAACTTCGTAAGGCACGAATCAGTCTGGCTCTAGGAACTCAACAAGTGCTTTATAATGGACTCACACTGTTAGGCGTAAAAGCGCCAGACACTATGTAAAGACAGAAACAATGAAGCCTGTGGAAAAACATCAAGCCATAGACCAATCAACCGGAGTTTCCCCTAATTGGTTGTGGATGTTTTTTGGCTTTAGCATAGGCTTACTTATCGCAGGTGTGCTTTATATACAAAACACAAATTTTTTTACGTCTAACGAAAATATACATGCGGCCAGCCAAAATCCGCCACAGAATCGATTAGAGCCTGCTCCAGAAACTCAGACCACACAACATCCTGCAGCAGCATTTACCTTCTATGAAGACTTGCCGGGATTTGAGTTTGAAGTTTCTGGAATAAATTCGGACATAAACTCTAATTTCTCAGACTCTGAAAATACAATTGTTGAACGTTTCATCCTTCAGGCTGGAGCTTTTAGACTATCGTCAGACGCGGAACGTATGAAGGAAAATCTCGCGCTATTGGATATTGAATCTAATCTTCAAGAAGTTACTGTCAATTCCAATGACTTTCATCGTGTACTTATTGGTCCTATTGAAGGAACAAATGAGATGAACCGAATACGCGAAAAATTACTTGATGCAAATATAGAGGTTCTTGCAAGAAGAATGTCTGACTAGATACATTTACTTAGAAAAAGAGCTTAGTTCTCTGAGCTTGCTTGACGAAAATCGACACCTAATGAACGAAGCTTGCGATAAAGATGGGTGCGCTCCATTCCAACACGCTTAGCGAGTTGTCCCACTTTTCCATTACATAAAGTAAGTTGCTGCTTCAAATAAGCGCGCTCAAAATGCTCTCTAGCTTCTCGTAAGGGCATCGACAAAAAATCCTGCTGAATAACAGACTCGTCCAATTGTCTCTCGGGGCCCAATTGAAGTTCTACTTCTTCCAAAGATATCTCTTCCTCTTTGCCAAGAATTAAGAGACGACTCACCATGTTTTTTAGTTCGCGGATATTACCAGGCCATGGATAGTTGCGTAGTCTATTTTGAGCTGCAACACTGAATCTACGGAAAGGTAGATTTTCTGAATCCACAAGCAGATCCACATGATAACGTAATAAATCCGGCACATCTTCTGAGTAACTTCTCAAGGGTGGCACACGGATAACAACAGCGCTTAAATGTGACATTAGGTCTCTACGAAAACCATTTGTGCTCCCTTCAAAATCTGATGGAGCACTGGATAATATTCGAACGTTCATTGTCCGTTCTTCATTATTATCAGCTAGCCGGTACTTTCCTTGCTCCAAAAATCCTAATAAAGTTTTCTGTGCGGCACCTGATAAATCCTGTAATTCATTAATAAACAAAACCCCATTATGAGCTTGTTCAAACAACCCCGGGTCTTTAGTACTACCTGAAAAAAGACAATTATCCGTCACATCATCTGACAGACTGCCCATAGTTACTATGAATGGCTCGGTAGCTCGGCTGCTGAGACTAGCAAGATAACGAGCTAATGCTCTTCTACCACTCCCGGGCTCTCCAAAAAAAAAGCGTATGTTTATCATGATACGCAACTTTAGCTAACTGCTCTCTTAATATCCTCACTGTTTGACTTTTCCCAACAGGCATCATCAAAGGTTGGAGCAAATTACGCCGCTGATTAAACTTACTACCGTGTTCTAAAGCCTTTTCAACTGTCCGCAAAAGCTTAGCTAATGAAACAGGTTTCTCTATAAAATCAAGCGCTCCCAACTTCGTTGATTCTATAGCGGTATCTACCGTTCCATGACCAGACATCATAACTATCGACTCATTTTCACCGCCTTCAGACCACTCCTTAAGTAAAGTGATGCCATCTGTATCAGGCATCCAAATGTCCAGCAAAATTAAATCAAAACTTTTATCTTTCTTGGCCAGTCGGGCACTTTCTGCATCCTGAGCAGTTGTTACTTCATAACCTTCCTCGCTTAGGATTTCCTCAAGCAAAACACGGATGTTCGATTCATCATCCACCACTAAAATATGGGCGGCACTCATGCGCTTTTCCTGCTTTGCTCTAAACGCCGTAACCTAATAAGAAATTCGTCTCCTGATTCAACTGTAATCGGCAAAAGCAAACTTATCTCTGCCCCACCTTTTTCTCTGTTGCGAGCCGCAATGCGGCCACCATGCTCTTCAACAAGTTTCTTAACAATAGCCAAACCTAAACCGGTACCCTTAGGCTTACTGGTTACGTAGGGATCAAAAGCTTCTTCTACAATTTCTTCCTTAAAACCTGGTCCACTATCCTCAACCTTGATATCTACAAGCTCCATTCCTTGATCATGAATATAGCGCGTTGAAATTTTCACTTTTTGCTTATGAGTATTTTCCATTGCCTCAAGAGAGTTACGAATTAGATTATGGAAAACTTGTCGCATGCGCCCAGCATCTGCCTCAACAATTGGGACATCCTGAAGATCAAGTTGTAAGCTCATAGAAGCATCTTGGTGTTGATAGAGATCAGAGACTTCTGCTATTACTTTGTTAAGGTCAAAACGAGTTAACTCCATATCAGGGGTGCGTGCATACTCACTAAAAGCATTCACCATATCTTTCATTCCCTCTACCTGCTGGATGATGGTGTGGGTAGCCTTGTCAAGTAATGCTGGATCTGCACCCTCCGCACTTAAATAACGTTTTCGCAGTCGCTCTGCTGAAAGCTGTATGGGAGTTAAAGGGTTTTTAATTTCATGCGCCAAACGTCTTGCAACCTCACCCCATGCAGCATCTCTTTGAGCCTGAAGCAAAGCCGTTATGTCATCAAATACCACCACATATCCGGCTGGACTAGATGATTCGCTAGGTAAAGCAGCACATGCGCACATAAGAATTCTTCTTCCAACTTCGCTTCGTAAGACTATTTGCTCGCGCCAATCATTGTTCCCTTGCGATAAATGCCCCCGCGCCACCCCAACAAATTGGGCAATTAATGGCTTAGTTTCAGATAATTCAATTAGAGACTCTCCAACATGAGACTCAAGATCTACATCAAGAATAGCCCCAGCTGCCTGATTCGCTGTCCGAATACACATATCAGTATCTATCGACACGACACCCGTTGAAAGTCTAGCCAGAATAGTTTCTAGGTTACCTCGCTCATTTTCTACCTGTTGTTGACTATCGTCGGCCTCAGCACGAGCGGCTGCTAACCTGCGAGTCATATCGTTAAACGAGCTCACAAGGAAACCGATTTCATCCTGAGCAGGTTTTGGTAATTTCGTATCAAAATCACCACGGGCAACTGCCCGTGTTCCAGCCATAAGTTGCTGAATGGGCTCTAATAAACGCCCAGCAGAAAAGAATGCCCCATAAACCGCAGCAAGAAACCCGGTAAGCAAAACAATACTGAGCGTTGCTGTGGCACTACTTTGCAAAGGGATTCTCAAAAAGGATAGTTCTGCGTATTCATCATAGCTAGACTCCGCATTCCCTACTAATTCACCTAACTGTTGCTCAACGGCAAAAGTAGCCAACAAAATGTCGGGAGCACTACCAGGAGCAATGGCAGAGGAAACGAGGTTTACAGCCGCTAAGATATCCAATCCTCCATCAGCCCTTGGCTCGAGTCCGACATAGGAACCAGACACTGACTGACTCATCTCAAAAAGCAACTCGTTACTTGGGTATTTAGGCGGCATAGCTAGGGACGGAGATTCAGCGCTAGTTGCCAGCATTTGATCGTTTGGTGCACTCGAAAAAATAGTAAGTTCTAGCGCGCCACTTTCACGCCGGAGATCATTTAATTGCCCGACTAAATCAGCCGAGGGGTTTACAGAAAGTTGCCGCGCTATTTGCGCTGCTTCTGCTAAATTATCTGCCATGTGCGTATCAAGCGCACTTCGACTTAACTCCAACGCTGATTCAAGCCCCTCTTCTATGTCTTCACTGAACCAGCTATCAATTCCACGGTTAATAAATTGCAAAGAAAACGCATAAATAACCATTAATGGCAAAACCGAAAATACAATTAACCATGAAACCATCCGGGCTTTTAGGCGTGCCCCAGGAATATGTTGTCGATAGTCGCGTATCAATCCTAGAAAATTGCCGATAATTACAAGTATTAAAACCGCAATACCCACGAAGCTGGCAATAAGAATACCGTTCTGAAAGCCAGACAACGGCGTTGATTCTTGAGCGATTTGGGAAAACCAGATTAAACCTGACAACCAAAGGAGCAGACATACAGTTACTGTCAGTACTTTTGTTAATCTTCTAGTTGCCATTGATACCAATCGCTACTTAAAGACCAATCACGACGCCAAAATGCTAGAAAACTAAGTGGACCAGACAAATCCTCCATACTAAGGAAAGCACGGATACGGACTTCGTGGTCTTGATCAGCGTCCAGGAGAGCTGCATCAATCATGGGCAACTCTGAAATTCTGCCAAGATCGTTCAGAGCAGCAAACAAAGTAGCGAAGGTATTTTGTTCTTCTGTATTAAGGTTTAAAACAATATATCTTTGACTAACTGAGTGATATTGGAGTTGGTAGCTTTGCCTTAGCTCACCAACATTTTGGTCTGCCCAGTACCAACGTGGATCAATTACTAGAACATCAATGTGAATAGTGAGAGGAACACCTGAATCAAGAGCTTCTCGTGCCTGGCTGGGTAACCTATACTCTATCCATGTATCAAGATAATAAACCCCTTCTTCTAAAATCGCGCTAGCAGAACGAACATCGAAACTCCCTGAGTCTTCTTGTCCATAACCTTTTGAGCAAAAAACCAGGCATAAGGAGATAATCAAGCAGCAATTTTTGCAGCCTAAACGATAGGTACCCAGAAGTTTTATGAGTATTTCAATCACGATTTAGTGTTGTTTATCCACCCATGCATAGTAGAAACCATCCATATTACCCTCCCCAGGTAATATCTGCCTAAAACTTGAAGCTTGATATTTTTCCATTGATATTTTCTCTAAGAACCATGCTTTCTGATATTGATTCTCCTCCTTTACTATAGTGCAGGTCGAGTAAACTAATCGACCACCCGGCGCTAAAATTGGCCATAACGCCTTTAAAAGCCTACGTTGGATAGCAACGAATTTGCCTATATCTGCCGAACGGCGTAGCACTTTAATATCTGGATGCCTTCGAATGATACCCAAAGCACTACATGGCGCATCAACTAGAATGCGGTCAAATGGAACTCCATCCCACCATTTAGAAACCATAGCAGCGTCACTATGTATTAAGTTACCACTTAGATCTAGCCGCTGAAACTCCTCAGCCATGACCGTCAAGCGCCTTTTATCTTGATCTAATGCAACGAGCTTGCCAATTTCTGGGCAAGTCTCAAGAATATGTGCGCTTTTTCCGCCAGGTGCGGCACATGCATCTAGTACTTTTAATCCTGGTTCAAGATTTAAAAATCCGCATGCCAGCTGTGCTCCTGCATCTTGGACTGATACCTCACCCTCGTCATAACCAGGTAACGTACTCATAGGCTGTGGCTCTTTAAGTAGCAGGGCATTTGGAAGATCATCAAATGCTTTTGCCTTTATGCCTGATTTTTCTAAGCGCCCAAGATAATCATCTCTACTTGAAAATTTGTTATTGACCCTTAGCCACATTGGGGGCGGGTCATTATTTACCTTAACAATATCTAACCATTGATCAGGCCAGTCAGCTTTTAAACGGTCACGCATCCAACTGGAGTGGCTGGTAGCTGCCCCTTCATTTTTATTCATCGCGCTCATCAAAATTTTTTGCTCACGTAAGAAGCGCCGTAGAACTGCATTAACTAGACCTTTGAATTTAGGCTTTCCAAGAAGCCCAGCGGCAGAAACTGTCTCTGCCACAGCAGCATGATCTGGGATTCGCATCCATTGCAACTGATATAGCCCAACTCTGATTAAAGCAGATATTAATTCATCGTTATTTTTAAGTGGGCGGTCCAGCAATCGATTAGCCTGCCACTGTATTCGATGATGCCAGCGTATCGCGCCATAAGAAAGAGCTTTGAGTAGGGCCGCATCCCTCTTAGAAAAGGTAGAAATCCCATCGAGCGCTTTCTCCAAAGATAGTCCATCTTTAACAACACTTAAATTGATCTGTGCAGCGACTAATCGCAATTGACCAGCTTTTTTCTTGAAGCTGCTTGTTACTTCCATATCAAACCAAATCTTGAGCCTTTAAGCGAGTTAGCATTGAGATACTCAGATGCTGACATAACTTTTCCACCAGGAGGTTGTAGATGCGTTATCCTCAGAATTCCGTCACCTGTTGCAACATCGATCCCCTGCTTGCTAGTCACTACGATAGACCCTGGCAAAGCTTCACTTTCTTTATTTATTGCGGCCGCATCATAAATACGAAGTCGCTTTCCATCCTCTGTAGTTGATTCTGAAACTGGCCAAGGATTAAAAGCACGTACCTGACACACTAAATTCTCTGCACTTTTAGTCCAATCAAGTACCGCATCTGACTTATGGATCTTAGGCGCAAGTGTTGCTTGTGAAGAATCCTGTGGTATGGGTTTTATGCTGCCATTTATAATATCCGGTAATAGTTCATCTAAAAGCTCTGCGCCAAGACCTGATAATCTTTGATGAAGCGTACCCGAATTATCATTTTTACCTATACTCAAAGAACGTTCACCATAAACAGATCCTGTGTCTAAACCATTATCAATCTGCATTATGCTCACGCCAGTCTGTTTATCGCCTGCAAGAATTGCGTGCTGTATGGGCGACGCACCACGCCATCTTGGCAAGAGGGATGCATGAACATTGATTGTTCCCAAGCGTGGCCAGTTAAAGAACCATTCTGGGAGCAACATCCCATAAGCTACTACGATCATCAAGTCTGGTCTGTCTAGCTTTTGTTGCCTGATAAGAGCTTTTCTTAATTTGCTAGGTTGAAGTAGATTAAGTCCATGTGAAGATGCTTCCGCTTTTACTGGGCTCGGGGAAAGCTTGCGTCCTCTTCCAACAGGACGATCAGGTTGAGTTAGAACCAGTGGTACTTTTGCACCTTTCGATAGAACTACTCTCAGGGATGGAACAGCAAATTCCGGTGTTCCAGCAAAAACAATTTTCCAGGTGTTCATCCCGGATCCCGATGTTCCAAATAATCAGATAACTGGCGTTGGTATACGATCAGTCTGTTCCTTTTTTGACCTAAGTCTGGCTTTTTTAGCTAGCTTTTTATTAAGCCGGTCTTTTTTAAGATATGAAAGGTAATCCACAAAAAGCTTTCCTTCTAGATGATCCATTTCATGTTGTACGCATATAGCTAACAAACCGTCCAATGCTTGCTCCGATGTCTCGCCGTTCTCATCCAGGGACTTAACTTTAATACGTTCTGATCGAATGACTGATTCAAACACATCTGGCACAGATAGACACCCCTCCTCATAACTAACCTCGCCTTCCGAGCTAAGAATTTCCGGATTAATAAAACACATGGGCTGATTTCTCTCCTCAGAAATATCAATCACCAAGACTCTCTTATGTATATTGACCTGTGTAGCTGCCAAGCCTATACCTGGTGCGGCGTACATTGTCTCCAGCATATCAGCAACTAGAGTCTTAACCTCTACATCAACTGACTTTACGGGCTCTGCACGAATTCGCAGGCGGGGGTCAGGGTATTCTAGTATTGAAAGTATTGTCATCTTATATAGCCTGAGACGCGGCAGATAGTCTAAAAATCAACCTAAAGTGCTGTTTATATTAAGATATTTTGACCAACAAAATTGCATTATTTGCATGATGAAGAGCCAATATCAAGGTGAAGTATAGCAGTTGATTAATGAAATGAGTCTGTGCAGATACTTTATAAAAAACTATGGCACACCTTGTAACTAAAATTGACGACAGCAAATCTTTCATACATGCTCCCGATCGCGATGGTGCACTGATATCACAAATATGCTGTCATAAAGTCACTTCAAAATAGAGAATTTGATGAAAGAAACCGTTCTAGATGTACTGATGTATCTTTTCGAAGTATTCGTGGAAGGTGAAGATTACCCTGAGCCCGATAGAAATGAACTGCAGGAAGATTTAAAACAAGTTGGGTTTGGCCAGCGAGAAATTGAACGCGCGTTGGATTGGTTAGATGGTCTTAATTCAGAAAAAATAGGTACTAATTCTAGTCAACATGAAACCATTCGACTCTACGACACAGTGGAGCAAAATCATATTGACCCATATTGCAGAGGTTATATTCTTCACCTTGAACAAATAGGAATACTTGCACCTGACCAGCGAGAGTTGGTTATAGATCGATTGCTTGCACTGGGATCAGATGATATTGATGTAGAGCAAATCAAATGGGTTGTTATGATGGTGTTGTTTAGTCAACCAGGACAAGAGCAGGCTTATGAGCAAATGGAGGACTTAGTTTATGCTGAAGATTCTGTTAGCTTACATTAATACCAGCTTTATTTAGATGTAACTGGTCAGGCATGCAATATGTAAAGATCCTATCGCTATGAGCAAAAACCTCATCCTCGTCGAATCCCCAGCCAAGGGAAAAACCATCGAGAAATATCTCGGCTCGGACTTCAAGGTCCTTGCAACTTACGGACATGTTAGAGACTTGATATCTAAAACTGGTGCCGTGTCTCCTGATCAAGGCTTCACTATGAATTATGAAATTAGTGAAGATAGCGAAAAACAACTTAGGAAAATCTCAACAGCGGTTAAACTCGCGAAAACACTTTACCTAGCAACTGACCTTGACCGCGAAGGAGAGGCCATCGCCTGGCACGTACAAGAGATACTAAAAGAGCGCAATCTACTAACCGACAAAGAAGTACACCGTGTTGTATTCAATGCTGTAACTAAGCGTGCAGTTCAGGATTCGATTAATAGTCCTCGGACAGTTTCTGACTCACTGGTCAACGCTTACAAAGCTCGTCGTGCCTTAGACCATTTGTTTGGTTTCCACCTATCACCTTTAATGTGGGAAAAAATAGGGCCGAAATTATCTGCGGGACGAGTCCAAAGTCCAGCGCTGAGGCTCATTGTAGAGCGTGAAGACGAAATCTCCGCCTTCAAACCCCGAGAGTATTGGACCATTGGTGCTATAACTGAATATGAAGGCGATGTGTTCAGAGCACGCCTATCTAAATACGACGGAGAAAAGACTGAGCAATTTTCTTTTACCGACGAGGAAACTGTCAAAAAAGTAGAAGAAACTATTCAATTGGTAGCAAACGGCATCCTAAGTGTAGGTAAAGTTGAAAAAAAGCAGAGACAACGAAAACCAACTGCGCCATTTATAACATCAACCCTTCAGCAGGAGGCTTCTCGAAAACTAGGCTTTAGTGCTAGGCAGACCATGTCAACTGCACAAAAACTCTATGAAGGGATTGATGGCTCCATGGAGGGGCTAATAACTTATATGCGGACTGACTCAGTAACACTCGCAACAGAAGCGATAACGGAAATTCGTTCTCTGATTCAAGACCGCTATGGACTAGAGAATCTCCCAGCAGAACCACGGCTATACCAAACAAAAACTCAAAATGCCCAAGAAGCTCATGAGGCCATAAGGCCCACATCAGTTTTTAAGACACCAAAAGAACTAAAGGGAAAACTAGATGAAAACCAATATAAGCTTTATGAGCTTATATGGAAAAGAACTGTAGCGTCGCAAATGAGTAATGCTATCTTTGACACAGTTGGGCTCGATATTTTTCCAGGAGAAAATACAGACGGGACTATAGCTTTTCGTGCAACTGGCCAAGTGTTGATTAAACCTGGGTTCATCTCTGTTTACCAAGAAGGAATGGATGATAAAGTCCATGATGAAAAAGATCGCATACTACCTCCACTTAAAGAAGGTGATCGTTTAAATTTGTCAGAGCTGTCTAGTGAGCAGCATTTCACTGAACCACCTCCCCGTTATTCCGAAGCAACTTTAGTCAAAACCTTGGAAAAATGTGGCATAGGCAGACCTTCAACCTATGCTTCAATAATTTCTACCCTCCGTAACCGAGATTATGTAGAGCTGGAAAATAAGCGTTTTATGCCTACAGAACTTGGTAAAGTTGTAAGTCGATTTCTTTCAGGCAACTTTACTCAGTATGTTGATTATGAATTTACAGCAAAAATGGAAGATGATCTTGACGCTGTTTCAAGAGGTGAAAATGATTGGGTTCCTCTACTTAAAGATTTTTGGGTGCCATTTCATGCTCAGATCGAACACATTAGAGACACAGTAACACGAGATGACCAAGCACGATCCTTAGGTGATGATCCCAAAACAGGTCGGCCAATGACTGTAAGAATGGCTCGTTTTGGTCCTGTCATTCAGATCGGCACTAAAGACGATGAGGAAAAACCACTATTTGCTGGTCTTCGCCCTGGTCAAAAAATGGATACGATAACCCGTGAGGAAGCATTGGCGTTATTTAAACTCCCCAGAGAATTAGGTGAAACCCCTGATGGAGAAACTGTTTCAGCTAGCATTGGACGATTCGGTCCTTATGTTCGTTACGGCAACAAATTTGTATCTATAAAAGATGACGACCCCTACACAATTGCCTTACCACGCGCACTTGAACTGATAGAAGAGAAAAAAATATTCGATGCAAATCGAATAATTCAAGATTTTTCTGATGCTGGTATTCAAGTACTTAATGGACGTTATGGGCCGTACGTAACAAACAAACAAAAGAATGCAAAAATACCAAAAGATAAGGATCCATCAAAGCTCACACTTGCAGAGTGTGAAGAATTAATTGCTGCTGCTCCTGAGCGCAGAGGTCGAGGAAAATCCAAGAAAAAATCTGGAACGAAAAAGAAGAAGAAACGTACAAAAAAAGCAAGCAACAAAAAACAAATTAGTACTGACAATGAATGAGTCCTTGGCAAGTGCATCACGGACGCTCATCGCCGGTGGTCTTGTTGCCTACCCGACAGAAGCAGTCTTCGGCTTTGGATGCGTACCTTGGGAACATGAGGCAGTAACAAGATTACTCTCCATCAAAGAACGATCGTGGGAAAAAGGTTTGCCACTTATTGCGGCTAGCATCGATCAAATAGAGCCTCTGATAATTCTGCCTAAAGGTAAAATGAGGGAAGAAATACTGAATAGCTGGCCTGGACCGTTCACCTGGATACTGCAAGCAAAAACAGATAATTTGCCATGGATAAGTGGTGGACGGGATACGTTTGCTGTAAGGATTACAGATCACCCTATAGCTAAGGAATTATGCACCCAAGTCGGAGCACCTTTAGTCTCAACAAGCGCCAATCGTGCTGGCAAACCCCCACTAAGACGTGCTCATGAAGTCCGACGGGAATTTCAAACTGAACTAGACGATATTGTTGACGGAAAAGTTGGCGATCTTGCTGAGCCAACAACTATAAAAGACGGGCGCACCGGCCAAACTCTTCGAGGAAGCTAAGAAAGAGGATTGATTGAAGGTTGTAAAAACCCAGAAAACCGAGAGAAATTTATATGCTTCAACAACTCATTTAATTCCATATGGAAAAACCAGAAAATACAATCGATGAATATGCTGTTGCCGGGTATCCAGTCGATCATAGTCTGTCCCCGAAAATACATAAATCATTTGCCCAGCAAACAGGAGAAGCAATTTCTTATGGCTTACTCTCCATAGCTCCAACACTATTTGAAGAATCGGTAAAAAAGTTTGCTGAATCTGGCGGGAAAGGCCTAAACATCACACTTCCTTATAAAGAAGCTGCTTTTGAGCTAGCTAGTGAATTAGGACCAGAAGCAACAAAAGCTAAAGCTGTTAATACGCTAACAATACTATCACCAAAAAACATCCGAGGTGACAACACAGACGGGATAGGGTTCATGCGTGATTTGACTAAAAACAATGGGGTTTCACTCAGGGAAAAGCACATTTTGATACTCGGAGCAGGTGGTGCTGCTCGCGGCATATTACCGCCACTCATGAATTCAAGTTTAGGTTCGCTTACTCTTGCAAATCGAACGGTTGAAAAAGCAAACCGCCTTGTACAACTCTTAAATGCAAAAAATAAAATAACTGTTTGCTCTATTGCACAATTGGCTAACGCTCACACACCCGACATTGTAATAAATGCAACCTCAGCCGGTGTTAAAGGACAAACTCTTCTTTTCCCTCCTAGTTGTATTAATTCAAAAACTTTTTGTTATGACCTCTCATACGCCCCAAAACAAACACCGTTTCTTAAATGGGCTGGTGAACAAGGTGCTAATAAATTAGTACAAGGTTGGGGCATGTTGGTTGAACAAGCTGCTGAATCGTTTTTAATTTGGCGAGGAATACGCCCAGACACAAAGTTTTTACTCAGAAAAAATGAAAAAAATTAGCGCTCTAAATACTAACGCATAGTAACTAGTTCTTCTGCGCTAGTTGGGTGAATTGCCAAGGTATCGTCAAAATCAGACTTCAAAGCACCCATGGAAATAGCTACAGCAAAGCCTTGTAACATCTCATCCGAACCTGTGCCTATCATGTGACACCCAACAACTCTTTCTTCCTCGCCTGCTGTAACAAGTTTCATAAAAGTTTTTGGTTTATGTTCTGTCAGTGCATTAAACATTGGAACAAACTCTGACTCGTATACATTAACCAACTCAGAACCATAAAAACGACGTGCTTCGGCCTCTGTTTTGCCAACTGTTCCTATAGGAGGATGAGAAAAAATCACTGTAGGAATAATTTCATAGTTCAACTTTCTTTCATGTTGGGAATTAAATAACCTGTCAGCCAGCCGTCTTCCAGCCGCAATTGCTACCGGGGTAAGCTGTGCCTGACCTGTAACATCTCCAACTGCATATACGCCCTCCACACTGGTATTTTGATAGGCATCAACAACGATATGCCCCATGTCATCAACCTGAATACCTGACTTTTGCAACTCCAAAAATACTGTATTTGGCTGTCTTCCAATGGCCCATAACAAACAATCAAAATTACCAAATGTGCGTCCATCTGTAACAGTTAGAACTACGCCATCTGAATCATCAACTCTATTGGGAATAGCTTTTGTAACCACTTCGATCCCCATTGTCTGCATATTTTTAAGCAACAGATTACCTAGAGCATCCTCAAAAGAACGCAAAACGCCTTCATAACGAAGAAACTGTACTACGTCACTACCTAGGGCATTCAGAACTCCAGCTAACTCTACAGCGATGTATCCACTTCCGACTATTGCTACTCGTTTGGGAACCCGCTCTAACTCAAAAAAACCATCCGAAGTTATTCCAAGGCTTGCACCAGGTATGTTCGGTAAAGAAGGGACTCCTCCAGTAGCTACTAGAATATGTTGGCCCTGAACTATATCTCCTTGCTCAGTCTCAATTTCTTTTGCTGTAACAAACCTACCCTTGGACGGTATAAGTTCAATTGATTTTTTTGCTAGGTTATTTAAATAGATCTCATTTAATCGTTTAACATAATTATCTCTTCCTTCCTTCAGCTTAGACCAATTATGGTTAGGCTTTGAAAATTCAAATCCATAAGCTGGTGAGTCTTGTAGCGAATGCGCAAGGTGAGCAGCATTCCACATCACTTTTTTAGGAACACAACCAACATTCACGCAGGTACCTCCTAATCTAGCTGGTTCTATTAGTACCACAGATGCACCATATTCAACTGCGCGTTGGGCTGCTGCTAGTCCACCGCTACCGCCCCCAAGGACGACGAAATCGTATTGCCTCACAAGAATATCTTCCAAACTGATAATGAGCAGAGCTTAACAGGAAATTGATATTCACCCCTTCATTGTTTTTTGGGATAACGTCAAGAGCTCTATGTGCTAGATTGCACACTTTTTGGGGTCATTAGTGAGCAATCCATTACTTAAAACAAAAGGTTTGCCAGACTTTGGTTCAATTAAAGCCGACCATATAAGCGATGCTGTTAATCAAGCTCTTAAAAAACTAAGGGCCATGCTAACCAAATTAGAAGCCAACAAAACAGCATCTTTCAGCATTGCTGAGGATATAGAGGAAATTCAAGAATCGATACATCGCCTTTGGAGCCCTGTAACACATTTGAATTCGGTAATATCGACACCCGAGCTACGGCACGAGCACAACAAATGCCTTCCAATGATTTCTGAATTTGGAACCGAAATCGCGCAAAGTGAAAAGCTTTGGGCTTTATTTTCTGAACTAGAAAAGCAGATAGACGATACACAAGTCACTGAGCGCATGTTGATTTTCCATGCTTTGAGAGAATTTAGACTGGCTGGAGTTGGGCTCACAAAGAATGATAAAAACAAATTCAAACAGCTAGCAAAAACTCTAGTACAACGCCAAGCCGATTTTGAACAAAACTTAATGGATGCCACAGATGCTTTTAAACACCACGAAGATGATATATCAGCGCTAAAAGGCATCCCTGAAACTGTTATTTTTCGAGCTGAAGAACAAGCCAAGAAAGAAGGAAAAACTGGCTGGTTATTGACTCTTGATCATCCAACCTACCAAGCAATCATGTCGCATGCTGAAAATGAAAAACTCAGAAAGCTTTATTACAAAGCATGGGTAACACGTGCGTCTGATCAAGGCCCTTATGCAGGAAAATGGAATAACAGAGAGATATTGGAAGAAATAGTTAGGTTACGTTATGAGTCAGCTAAAATACTGGGCTTCAAAAGTTATGCAGACCTCTCTCTTGCAACCAAAATGGCAAGCTCTACAGAAGAGGTTCTTAATTTCCTTCAGGAGTTAGCGGATAAGAGTAGGCCAGTAGCACAGACCGAACTTGAAGAGCTTGAGGCTTTTGCAAACAGAAAGCTTAATGTTTGGGATGTACCGTATTATTCCGAAAAACTCAGGCAATCTCGATTTTCTCTCTCAGATGATGAGCTACGCCCCTTTTTTCCACTACCTGGTGTTATTGCAGGGTTATTTGATGTCGCTAATAAACTATTTGAAATCAAAATTCACCCTCAAGATAACGTTGAAACCTGGCATCCAGATGTAATTTATTACGAAATTTTTTCTAACCAAGGATCTCTTATTGGGGGTTTTTATACTGATCTTTATGCGAGACCAAATAAGCGTGGTGGAGCATGGATGGATGAGTGCCTCGTAAAATGTTCTCTGAGGGGAAAGAGCCAAAAACCGGTAGCTCACTTAGTCTGTAATTTTAGCCCACCTTCTGGCGATGACCCTGCTCTACTAACCCATGATGAGGTGGTAACCCTTTTTCACGAGTTTGGTCATACACTGCATCATCTGTTGACAGAAGTCAGCTACCCGTCACTCTCTGGAATAAATGGTGTTCCTTGGGACGCCGTAGAACTGCCAAGCCAATTTTTAGAGAATTTTGCCTGGTCACCAGAAATTTTACCTCTGATTTCAGGTCACTACCGTACAGGCAAGCCTCTACCAGCAGATACGTTGACCAGATTGAATGCTTCTCGCTCCTTCCAGGCAGGATTATCTATGGTTAGACAACTTGAGTTTGCTCTGTTTGACTTCAGGTTACATGCTGAATATGAACCTTCAAGGGACTCTCTAGTAGAGAAAATTCTTAAAAGCGTAAGAACAGAAGTATCAGTATTAAAACTCCCAAAATTCAATCGTTTTGCAAATACGTTTTCACATATTTTTGGTGGTAGCTATGCTGCTGGTTACTACAGTTATAAGTGGGCAGAAGTATTGGCAGCTGATGCTTTTTCAGCATTCGAAAATTCAGAAATATTTGATAAACAAATAGCAAAAAAATTTAAACAGCATATTTTGGCAACTGGTGGAAGTCGAGAAGCATTAGATAATTTTAAAAATTTTCGAGGGAGATCGCCTAGTTTAGATCCTTTGCTTCGCCAAAACGGCATTTTAGTTGGAGATGAAAACAGCTCATGAAAATTGCTACATGGAATGTAAATAGCCTAAGAGTTCGTTTAGAACAAGTTACAGCATGGTTGGAGCAACATCAGCCTGATGTTCTTGGACTGCAAGAAACTAAAATGACGGATGAGCACTTTCCCCTGAGCGCGTTTGAAGAAATAGGTTATACCGCAGTTTTTAGTGGTCAACCAACGTATAACGGTGTAGCGCTCATTTCTCGAAAACCTCCACAAGACGTTGTTATGGAAGTTGAAGGGTTTGATGACCCTCAAAAAAGAGTTCTAGGAGCTACATATAGTGGCATTAGAATATTTAATTTGTATGTACCTAATGGGCAGAGTATTGACTCAGATAAATACAAGTACAAACTTCAATGGCTTAATGCTTTAGAGGCACAACTGAACAAAGAAACAGATAATCATGATCTTTTACTTGCTATGGGTGATTTTAATATTGCACCTGATGACATAGATGTACATGACCCGGCTGCCTGGGAAGGGAAAATCCTATGTAGTCCAAAAGAACGTACTGCTTTAACAAAAATCCAATCAATTGGCCTTAAGGATACATTTCGTCTTTTTGAACAGAAGGAAAACAGCTTTAGCTGGTGGGACTACCGCGCAGCAGCATTTAGGCGAAATATGGGAATGAGGATCGACTTGATACTTGCTTCAAAAAAATTGAGCTCTCTTTGTATGAAATGCTTCATTGACATTGAGCCAAGAAAAAACGAGAGGCCCTCCGATCACACTCCTGTCATTGCCGAATTTAAAAACTTATAACTCTAAACTAGATGCGATATTTCACTTTTGAGACGCCCTTGAAATACAGAAAATGCAGACACTTCTACTAATAAAGGTGTTTAAGATTAGGAACCATCTTTAGCAATTAACCAAGACCGATAGTCTGCATCATTGACAATGTATGACCAGTGTAGGAGTGACTGCTGAATTCGTCTGCTTATATTTTGGCTCGTTTCAATAGAACATCCAGCAAGATTTATCTGGGAATAGATTCGATTTCTCCATCTTCCCTTAGGACCACAGAATGCTGCCCATCTTTTTATTTGTCGAGCATCATCTTCATGTCTCCGACCCATATGGTATTTACAGTACCATTCAAACCAGCCCCTAGGATCGTCTCGATGAATCCAGCCTTTATCTTCCCATTCTTTTTGAGACTGGCCTGATTTGATTTTGAACAAGTTAACTTCCGATCGGTACTTTTTAGAACAATAGAACTTTTCCTCTAGTCCTTTAAACCATTCTTCAGGAAATTCTCTGTGATCAACAAGCTCACTAAAATAGGTTCCACCGAAAATGCCCTTATGAATCATCTCTTTAGGAGTTAGCATTGGGCTAAAATTCATAGAAAACTACACCATAAATGAGTTTAGCATTGTGAAAAAATTTAGACATTCAGCTCTATATAATACCGTGCATGAATCAATTTCAAGATGAGAAAAAGTGCCACTTCTCCTGCAGGCTTTGCACCGATAACAATCTAAGACTGTTTTACACCCTTGGTCAAAAATGTGAATTTAAATATTATCGCTGTCCTAACTGTAAGCTGGTTAACTATGACCTAACAGGTGGTCTTGATCAAACACAATATATTGACCAAACAGACCCAACTGATGATGAGTCAATTTATAACCGTGATAAAGACGCCTCATGGCAATTTATTGAAAAATGGATATCCAAACCTGGGAAATTTCTAGATGTCGGATGTGGTACAGGTAGACTACTTTATCTAGCTGAAAAGGCCGGATGGAGCACGCATGGTCTTGAATTATCAAGTGAAGCTGCAAATACCGCGACTAATACACTAGGTGTAAAAGTTACCGTCGGCAATTTTTTAACTATAAAGTCTGATGGTTTTCAGTATGACCTAATTGCATTACGTCACGTACTTGAGCATCTAGAAAACCCTATCGTGGCTTTAAAAAAAATAAATCACAGACTAAAACTAGGAGGGTATGCCTTATTTGAAATGCCAAATATTGATGGCATAGATCTACGACTAAAACGATTGATGACCAACGCTGGAATACACAAGAAACGCTTCCCAGATAATTTTAAGCCCGGACACTGCAATGAGTTTTGTCGTTATTCTTTTGACCTTTTACTAAAAAAGACTGGTTTTAAGCTAGTACGTTGGGAGACTTACTCTATGAAACCTCTAGTGAACTTCATTTATAAGCGCCTGCATATTGGCAATAAGGCACGGGCACTTGTGCAGAAACTACCAAGCTAACTTGGAACAATTAAATCGTAAGTAGCCTTCTGATAAAAATTTTATTTAATATCTTGCTCTTACTTATCATCACTAAAAAAAAGAAAATTAATTCTTTTTTAAATCTATTGCCAGATAAAACAGTTTTTCTGGCTTTCTCAGTGAACTTTATTATTTTTTCTCCAGCCAGATATCTATCTATATGATATTGATCAAGCCCACCATTTACGATTTTATTTGCCAAATCTGCCGCATCAGCTATACCTAAATTCATTCCTCTGCCGCCAACAGGGGAATGAGAATGTGCTGCATCTCCTACAAGGAAAACTCTTCCTTTTGAATATCGCTCGGCTTGTTTAACTTCTATTTTAAATTTCCCGGTTCGCTTAATTTTATTGATAGGCATATCAAGCGGCACTTCATCTAATGCATTTTCTGTGTTTGAAATTATTCTTACTCTATGTTTTTCGAGCGGAACCATGATTGCCGCTTTGTTCTTTTTTTTTAAAAAAACTTTAAAATCGGTGTTTGTCATAGAATCATCTGTATAAACATCTGCTATAGACCAATCATCAGCTAATTCATAACCTAAAAACTCAATACCAGCACATTCTCGTACAATGCTTTTTGTTCCATCAGCACCAATCACAATGTCATATGGCCTTATTTCATTGTTTAATTTTACAAAAACTTTATTTTCCTTTTGCTGTAGATCAGTCACTTCCGTTTTATAAGCTATAGACCCCCCATACTCTTGAAATTTATCTGCGAGAATTGATTCTGTTTTATCCTGAGCTAATGCATACATATTGAAAAACTTCTCGGAAAATAAATTAACTAGTACTTCAGCAATTAATTCTGAATTTTTATGAAACTTAATTTTATGGACAACAATTGATTGTTTTTCAATTTCATATGCAACATTGCTTGGTTCTAAGAGTTGCATTGTGGCCGGCAAAATACCTACAGCCCGAGAGAGAGAAGATGGATATTCTTTTTTATCAACTAGGTCGGGCAACAACCCCATTCTGGAAAGCTCAACGGCAGCCGTCAAACCGGATGGGCCAGCACCTACTATTAATACTTTCAATGGCTTAAGAGGTTTCAATGTTGTAATAAACGACCCTATCAAAAGCTATGTTTTTCTAAGGTGCAGTTTACAGGTTTTATAAACAAAATCATTCCATAGTTACAGGCTGGGTTGAACAGGGAACCTAAAAAAGAGATTTCTAAGTTCAGGTTAAACCCTGTGTGACAAGAATTAGTCTCTGACGGGATTTGAACCCCCAACCACATAGGGGTAGATTTGAATTGAAATGAAAACAATTTCAAATGAGTTAATCAGAAATTGTGTCTTTGATATTAAATGCGACAAAGACTGGAATTCGATGGAGTATGTTCGTCATGATGGAAATAATCGCAATTTGTCTGGTTTTAATAACAGTAGCATTAATTTTTGGTAGTGATGCTGCTGGAGAATTGCTGGGATGTTTTTTGAAGTTAATTTTTTTGGGTGTTGCGATTGCAGTTGTGGGTTTTATTTTTCTCGTTTTAATTGTTTTTCTGTAGACATTAAAACTATTGAATAAGAACCACGAATCCCAAAGTTCATTCCTCTTTGTAACTGAACTCCACCCTCATTCGTTAAAAGTTCATGATACTTGATTAGTTTTGTGGTCACGTTTTATTCTACTGTAGTTGTTTTTGCAAAATTATCAGGTTGATAATAGTTTAAATTCAATATCTTTACAAAAATAACTAAAAATGCTCTGCTTTAGAAGTATGAACATGAAAAAATATTTCTATTTAAAGAATAATATATCAACAAGAGGAATTACAATTCCTTTAAATTCCGTTGGTATTACAGATAAATTTGGAAATATGTATTTAATTAAAAATAGGATTAAAATCAATCTTGATGAAAATGATGTACAATTTTTTGATATATCTAAAACTGGTGATGAGTACGATTACAAAGTTTGTGATAGATGTTTTAAATTTCTACCTACAACCTTTTTTTCTAATAATCGTATTAAAAAACACTCAATTACAAAGAGACCTTCATGTAAAGATTGCAGAAAAATTAAAGACGGAATAAGTGTATCTTCACAGCAAAGACAAATCTGGGATAGTAAAAAACCAAAAAATTATGATTTATTTGAATGCCCTATTTGCAAAAAAATTTCTATTGCGGGCATTAGTAAAATAGTTTTAGACCATAATCACCAAAATGGAAAAGTTCGTGGTTACTTATGTGAAAGTTGTAATACTGGAATAGGTAGGTTTGATGATAAACCTGAAATTATAGAAAATGCTAAAAAATGGTTGTTAAAATCAACTTAAAAATTTCTTTACTGATAGTGCTATTTGATATGCTAATTTAGGTGGAACTGCATTACCAATCATTTTGTATTTATGAGGAATACTTTCTCCATAAAATTTAAACTCGTCAGGAAAACTTTGGAACCTTGCTATTTCTCTTACTGAATATCGTCTATTTTCTAATGGATGAATAATACCACTATTTTCAGGAGTTGAGGTTGCAGTTATAGTTCCCATCACTTCACTCCTAGCAAACCTTCTATAAAAATTAGGAGACCGATATCGTTTAATATTTTCTCTTATTTTCTTATGTGCTTTTGATAAATGTTCATCTGGTATATCTTTCCATGAACCGCCCTCTTTGATATGCTTGATAGAATTTAATGTAAGTTCAGATATTTTATAAATTTCTATTGGTTCATCTTTTGGTAAAGGTCTTTTTAACACATCTCCAACTGTTATTTTATTTTT
>PBDA01000052.1 GCA_002718345.1 Rhodospirillaceae bacterium | reverse complement strand
TTGAAAATGAACAAAAAAATAGACAACGGGCAGGACAACATGTACCACCAATTGATAAATCATTTCTATCAGCATTATCTCACGGACTACCAAACTGTGCTGGGGTAGCTATAGGCTTAGACAGACTGTTAGCGATTGCACTTGGACTGGAAAGTATTTCTGAAACAATGAGCTTTGCTCACCCAACCGATATTTATTAAGTTTTACAACAAACGCCTCACAAAACTAGTCACTTAACACGCGAAACATACTCTCCGCTTCTAGTATCAACGCGTATCATTTCTCCCTCTTCCACAAACAGCGGTACACGCACAGCTGCGCCAGTCTCAAGCTTGGCTGGTTTAATGCCCCCTTGAGCTGTATCACCACGCACCCCTGGTTCTGTTTCAACAATAAGAAGTTCAACAAAATTTGGCGGAGTAACAAGCAACGGTATCCCATTCCACAAGGTAACCAGGCATACATCCTCTTCTTTTAACCACTGCTGTGCATCTGCAACAGCCTTTGCATCAGCAGCAAGTTGTTCGTAGGTATCTGGAACCATGAAATGCCATAATTCGCCATCTGTATAAAGATACTGCATGTCCTGTTCATGAACATCAGCAGCTTCAACAGAATCACCAGACTTAAATGTTCTTTCAACCACACGACCTGTTTTTAAATTACGAAATTTTACTCGGTTAAAGGCCTGTCCTTTTCCAGGCTTTACAAATTCATTTTCAATAATTGTGCATGGGTCTCCATCGATAATAATCTTAAGTCCGCCACGAAACTGATTAGTGTTATAGCTGCTCATTGGTATCTTTATTTTATGTATTAGAAAAGAATCAAGAGATAATAGCTTTAAGTATGACGAAAACGAACCCTTATAGTTTTCAATCCGGCTCTCATTACAACAAATAATCTAAACTTAACTTATGAATACAGGGAAGAAAAATAATAAGGAAGGATGGCAGCAAGCCCTTCAGAATGCGATAAGAAGCCCCAAAGAACTATTAAAAACTCTAGAATTAGAGCCAAAAAATACCCAAGCATATGACCCAAAGCGCACAGAATTCCCACTACTTGTGCCGCACTCATTCGTCAAAAGAATGCGTAAGAGAGATCCTAAAGATCCACTTCTCTTGCAAGTACTACCTACAAAAAAAGAGCAGCTGTCTGTTCCGGGATTTACGCGCAATCCACTCTTAGAAACTAGTTTCATTACAAATGGAGTAGTAAAAAAATATTTGAGCAGAGCTCTACTTTTAGCTACAGAAGCCTGCCCAGTTCATTGCCGATATTGCTTTCGGCGTTTTTTTCCATACTCAAACAACCTCGCAAGCACAGGCAACTGGGAAAATGCCCTCGCTGAACTTGGAAACACAGATGAAACAAGAGAAGTAATTCTTTCCGGAGGCGATCCCTTAAGTCTTTCCAATCGTCGACTTGAAGAATTGATTACAAAAATTGAATTACTTAAAAACATAACAACACTTAGGGTCCACACTCGATTTCCAGTGATACTTCCTAACCGAGTTGATAATGGTTTACTTAAACTATTTTCCAGAAAAAAACTAAAAATCGTAGTTGTTATCCATTCTAATCATGCGCAAGAAATAGATGAATCTGTATATGATTCTATGCAAGCACTTAGCTCAACTGGAACTCATTTATTTAATCAGTCTGTACTACTACGTGACGTAAATGACAATGCCAGCCAACTAGAAGCTCTTAGTCGAAAACTCTTCGAGTCTAGCGTGATACCTTACTATCTCAACATTCTAGACCCAGTAGAAGGGTCAGCACATTTCGAAGTTGATATAAACAAAGCTAAACAGCTAATAAAAGAATTACGCCAAAGACTACCTGGCTATCTAGTCCCACGATTAGTTCGTGAAATACCTGGCGAATTAAGCAAGAAAATAATTGCCTGATATTATTATTCTCAACGCTCCCTTATATTACCTAGCAATTCTTTTTAAAAAGCTCAAAACAGTACTGTAGATACTCAGTTCTCTTGTGGTCTAAAAAAATAATTAAAAGGTCTACCAAGAGTTCTTGCATTTCCCCAGACGATATACATTCCCTCAATGACACTAGCATAGCGAAGCGGGCCCAAATCTATGGGATGTAGCCCAACCCCTTCCACTAAACTAGCTACCATAGCTTTAGCCTCAGAGTCATCGCCTACGATTGGAACGCTTACGGAACCACCAGCTGATTGTGGATTAACCATCGTAACCCAATTCATCGTATTAAAAGCCTTAACCACCTTTGAATCTGGAGCCCAACGTTGGATCCATTCGGCATTAGATGGAGAAACAGCATAATCTCGTAGACCATCTACACCAACCATTCTTGGGTTTGTCGGATCTATAACAATCTTGCCAGACAAACTTCCTAGGGTGGTCATCAAGCCCTCTACCGCATTCCAAGGTACTGCCAACATAACTATATCTGCCTGAGCTGCAGCTTCTGATTGTCCTGTCGCAGAAGCGCCATTACCTGTTTCTCGAACTAACTGTTGAATCTCTGGACGGTTAGGATTTCTAGACCCATAAATAACCTCATGACCTAAATTAGAGAATGCGGGGCCAAGTGCGCGACCAAGATCACCAGTTCCTATCATAGCGATGGTCTCCGATATTGAGATGCTCGAATACAGAGCAAATACTAATATACAGAGCACCCTACCAATTAAATATTTAAGTTTCATTCACTGATTCTCCATGCCAAGCTACAAACGTAAATTTAAATTTACGATTTTTATAGGATATAGGTAACATTTTAAACTCGATTATTTTACCCAAGTTATATTCATTCCACGATAAGCCGAGTAACCTTACGATAGCCTCGCGGAAGGGCTAGTCCTCGTCTGCCACGATAAGCGAAAAATTCATCTATATCTGATGGTTTAAGTTTCATATGTCTTTGACCAGATACAACTTTGATTGATTCACCTTCAGTAAAGGCCGCAATGGCAACCATACTTACATCTGAATTTTTCGGTAGACTCAGTATCTTATTCCCCTTACCACGAGCAAGTTCTGGTAACTCTGCTAAAGAAAAAACCAAAAAACGACCATCACTGGAAACTGCAGCAAGATACTCGTTCCCTTCTTTAATGCTTGCCGATGATACTACCGTTGCATTTTTTGGCAGCGTTAATACAGCCTTTCCTGCCTTGTTCCTTGAATGTAGATTTTCTAATTTGATAATAAACCCATAGCCTGCTGAAGATGCTAACACCCATTTTTCATCTGGCGCGCCGATGAGGACCGATCTAAAATTTGCACCATCTGGCGGATTTAGATGACCGGATAAAGGCTCTCCCTGGCCACGTGCTGAAGGCAAAGTATGGGTTTGTAAGCTATAGGCCCGCCCGGTGCTATCAATAAAAACTGAGAGTTGATTGCTTCGACCAATAGCGGCAGCTAAAAATTGATCGCCTGACCTATAGCTCAGGGTTTCTGCATCTATTTCATGTCCTTTTGCGGCACGAGCCCAACCTCGTTCTGACAAAACGACCGTTACTGGCTCACTGGAAACAAGTTCAGAATCATCAATAGCACGAGCAATACTACGTTCTATAACTACCGTGCGACGTTCATCACCTTGCTCTTCAGAAAGCGAAATTAATTCGCTTTTGATCATATTTTTTAAAGAACTCTTAGAACTGAGTGTTTTCTCAATCTCCGACTTTTCATCAGAAAGAGATTTTTGTTCACTTTGAATTTTAATTTCTTCAAGCCGCGCTAAATGTCTTAAACGAAGCTCCAAAATTGCCTCTGCCTGAGTATTGCTGAGTTTGAATTTTTTTATAAGAACTCGTTTTGGGTCATCTGCCTCTCGAATAATTTTGATAACTTCATCAATATTCAGATAAGCCACCAACAAGCCATCAAGAATATGGATTCTTTCGGTAACTCGCTCAAGGCGGTGCTCAAGGCGTCTCTTAACAGTATCAATACGAAATACTAACCACTCCTCTAATATCGACTTCAATCCAAAAACTTTTGGGCGGCCATCCAAACCAATCACATTTAAATTAACGCGGACCGTACGCTCTAAGTCTGTAGTAGCAAATAGATGATCCATGAGAGCCTCAGTATTAACTCTATTAGAGCGTGGGGTTACTAATAGGCGTATTGGGTTTTCATGGTCCGACTCATCACGAAGATCCTCTACCATAGGCAGTTTTTTTGTACGCATTTGAGTTGCAATTTGTTCTAAAACCTTTGCTCCCGATACTTGATAGGGCAACTCAGTAATCACAATATCACCTTGCTGTATTTCATAACGCGCACGTAATTTCAAAGTCCCCGTTCCAGTTTTATAGATAGATTGAATATCAGCATGTGGCGAAATTAATTCCCCTCCTGTTGGAAAATCAGGCCCCTTTATGTGTTTAAGAATTTGTCCAAGAGTCGTCTTTGGTTGATCAAGAAGCCTAATTAAAGCAGTAGCAACCTCGCGCATATTATGTGGAGGAATATCTGTAGACATTCCAACTGCTATACCACTGGTTCCATTCAGCAAGAGATTAGGAAGACGAGCGGGCAACTGGGTAGGTTCTTTAAGAGTACCGTCAAAATTAGGAATCCAATCAACAGTCCCCTGACCTAGCTCAGAGAGAAGAACCTGAGCATAGCGTGTCAGTCGCGCCTCTGTATAACGCATAGCAGCGAAGGATTTTGGGTCATCCTGCGACCCCCAGTTTCCATGGCCATCTACAACTGGGTATCGATAAGAAAATTGCTGAGCCATGTGCACCATTGCTTCATAACATGCGCTATCACCATGCGGGTGAAACTTACCAATAACATCCCCTACAGCTCTGGCTGCCTTTTTAGGTTTTGAAACAGAAGACATTCCAAGATCACTCATCGCGTAAATAATTCGTCTCTGCACAGGCTTTAGTCCATCTCCTAAGTGAGGCAGAGCCCGATCTAAAATTACATACATTGAATAATCGAGGTAAGCCTTCTCAGTGAAGGCAGCAAGAGAGATTTTTTCTATACCCTCAAAATTAAGTTCCTGCTCTTTCATTCATTCACCTCGAACTATTTCATTAAAATAAGCATAGTAATTTTTTAAAGTCCTACAAACCTGCAAGATTTCCCTTCTCTTGAAGCCACTCTTTTCGATAAGTTGAACGCTTCTTTGCAAGCAACATATCTAAAATTTGCTCTGCCTTATCACCACTATTTAAAGTAAGCTGTGCAAGTCTTCTTGTTTCACGCGCCATTGTTGTTTCACGAAGCTGGCCCGGGTTCATCTCTCCTAAACCTTTAAATCTAGTGACTGTGGTTTTTACTGTTTTTTTCTCTGTCTGAATTCGATCAATAATCATATCTCGTTCTGCATCATCCAAGGCGTAAAAAACTTCTTTACCAATATCTATTCGGTATAACGGCGGCATAGCTACAAATACATGCCCTGCGCGAACAAGACTGGGGAAGTGACGCAAAAAAAGCGCACAAAGTAGAGTTGCAATGTGCAATCCATCTGAATCTGCATCAGCCAAAATACAAACTTTGTGATAACGCAGATCGTCAAGATTTTCAGCACCCGGGTCAATTCCAAGCGCCACACTGATATTATGAACTTCTTGAGAAGCCAGAATCTCATTAGACTCAACTTCCCATGTATTTAGAATTTTTCCTCGCAATGGCATGATTGCCTGAGTGTCGCGATCCCTTGCCTGCTTTGCTGAGCCACCTGCTGAATCCCCTTCTACTAAGAACAGTTCCGTTAAACTTGGCTCCTGACTTGAACAATCAGCAAGTTTTCCGGGCAAGGCAGGACCAGAAACCACACGCTTACGTACAACCTTTTTCGATGCTTTTAGCCGCGCTTGGGCATTATTTATTGCTAACTGTGCTATTTCATCACCTGTTTCAGGATGCTGGTTTAACCACATAGAAAGCGTGTCTTTGACAATACTGCTGACAAAGGCTGCGCATTCCCGCGAACCCAAACGTTCCTTGGTTTGCCCAGAAAATTGAGGATCTTCCATCTTTATTGAGAGAATGAAAGATACACCCTCCCAAACATCTTCAGGTGCTAGCTTGATACCACGAGGCAAGAGATTACGAAATTCAGAAAACTCTCTAACTGCTTCTGTCAGTCCTGTGCGAAATCCGTTGACATGAGTTCCACCCTGCGCTGTAGGAATAAGATTGACGTAGCTTTCATTAATGGGAGTAACTTGATCCGTTCTCCAAACAAGAGCCCAATCAATCGCCTCCCTCTTTGCCTCTAAGGTTTTTGTTAATGGTTTATCAGGAAGCCACGCACCCTCCCCAAGGGCTTCATGCAAATACTCCTCAAGACCACCGCTATACTGCCATCGAAATTTTTCTTTTGGTTTCTCAATCTCCAACCTCACATCCAACCCTGGACACAGTACTGCTTTAGCACGCAAGGCATATTTCAAGCTTGAAATTGCAATATTTGGGCTATCAAAGTACTTGGTATCTGGCCAGAACCGTAAGGTTGTACCGGTGTTGGTTTTGCCTACCTTTCCAACCACGCTCAACTTACCTCGCCTTTTGCCATTGGCGAAGCTCATATTAAATTCTTTACTTTCTCGTCGAATCCAAACCTCTAGATTCTTAGATAAAGCATTCACTACAGAAACACCTACTCCATGTAGCCCTCCAGAAAAGCGATAGTTCTTGTCTGAAAATTTTCCGCCTGCATGAAGCTTGGTCAGTATTAGTTCTACTCCTGGTATTTTTTCCTTTGGATGGATATCAACCGGCATACCACGACCATCATCTCCAACTTCTATTGAGCCATCGCGATACAGTTTGACGTCAATTCGCTTAGCATACCCTTCAATTGCCTCATCTACGCTGTTATCAATGACTTCATGCACAAGATGATTAGGCCTAGTTGTATCCGTATACATGCCCGGTCTACGACGCACGGGCTCTAGCCCACTTAAAACCTCTATATCAGCAGCACGATAATCTTTGCTCATTGCGTACTATTCTAACCTGCAAATAGGTAACGATCTTCCAAACACCCAAGAGCGGGCCATATATATCGCTTGTAAATTGAACTAAACGAGGTCTGCAACAAGTGCTGCACGTACCGTCTCAGGTAATTTTCTAACTGAATACTGGTAATTTGGATGGGTAATGCCAAAGGAAATATCAACAGAATTTTTCAATCCTTTAACCATCTCAGGATCTAACTCAAAACGTAGAAAATGCACAGCAGAGGTTTTCTCCTCATTTGCTCTCTCAAGGTCCTCATCAGCAATTGCATAAACACGATCATACCCAGACGCCTGAATATACACCTTATCCTCAACACCAATTAGCTGAGCTAATTCACGATGCCGTACTGCTGGGTCTGGAAACTCAATCATAAATGTTGCTTTAAAATTAGAACCATCTGGGATAAGAGGAACATAGGCATTTAATTCTTCTTCAATTGCTTCAGATTCAAATATACGCTCTATTCTTAGCATTTCCTGAACCTGATACTTAATAGTTAACCAATCCTCAAAATAAAGAGTCATATTAGGGCCAATCGATACTTGCCTATCTTTCTTATGGGCAAGAACTTTTGCGCGAAACTCAATTCGGGCCTTGTGGTATTCCTCTAAAGTCATAAGGTCTGAGGCTTGCAAACTTCTCACGATAGATATCCTCTCTCTAAGATGTTCATATTAAATACCATAGGCTTGTCTAAGGAGTTGTATTGGATGAATAGTAGCAACATTGCCAGCTACTGAAGCAATGTGCTCAGCTGCCATAGGACAATCGCTAGAAAAGTGCTCCGCCTCTCCTTGGTTTACCTGTCGAGCAGCTGGACGCGCAATTTTTCTGGCGATGTCACCATAGTCTTCTTTCACTGCATATGTTCCGTCATGACCAGAACATCGTTCAATGACGTCTACCTGAGTCCCTGGAACTAACTCAAGCAAATCACGTGTCTTCAAACCAATGTTTTGAACTCTTAGATGACACGGAACTTGGTAACTAACCTTACCTAAACTATTTTGGAAGTTAGTAGCAAGCTTACCTGATTTATGACGCAACATGAGATACTCAAAAGGATCGTAGAAAGCTTTAGCTACAGCGGCTACCTGATTATCATAAGGAAAAAGTAATGGCAGTTCTTGCTTAAACATCAATACACAGGAAGGAATTGGGGCAACTACATCCCACCCCTTCTCCACCCATGAAAGCAATTCAATTATGTTTTCATCTTTAAGACGTTCTACTGCTTTTAAATCTCCTAGCTCAAGTTTCGGCATTCCACAACAACGTTCTTTTTTCATGAGCGTTGTTAAAATATTGTTATGTTGAAAAACTTCATTTAAATCCTCAACAAGCTCAGGACAATTCCAGTTTCCGTAACAAGTTGTAAATAAAAGAACTTTACTTGTAGTTACATTGTCCTTTGAAGTTTTGGTCACACAGTTATCTAGATTTTTTCTTAAACGATGGCGTCCAGAATTATGATGATATTTTGGTATAGGTGTATCAGCATCTACACCCATGAATTTCTTTAAAGCTTGGCGCCCAATTTTAGACTGATTTATTGCATTAACTGTTTGGGAGATTACCGGGATCCCAGCCAATCTACCTACTTTGTCTGTGGAACTTAAAAACTTGTCACGACGACTTGCTCCTCCGTCCTGAAAAGCTTTGGCCTTGGCTCTCAACATGAGATGAGGAAAATCCACATTCCACTCATGAGGAGGAACATAAGGACATTTTGTCATAAAACACATATCACATAGGTAACAATGTTCTACAACATCCCAGTAAGCCTCTTTGGGGACTGAATCAATCTCTCCTGTCTCTGATTCATCAACTAAATCAAATAGCGTAGGAAAAGAGTGGCACAAGTTAAAACAACGCCTGCAACCATGGCAGATATCAAACACACGTTCTAATTCTGCCTCTAGAGACTCCGAATTAAAATAATCTGGATCTTGCCAAGAGATAGGTTGTCGCGTCGGTGCCTCGAGACTACCCTCGCGTTGTTTTGTTTTTGTGCTATCCACAAGAATTAAGTGCTGCCAGATACTGGCAGCACCCCAGCTCAGTCGTCGAGGTTATCTAAAGCCTTCTGAAAACGGTTTGCATGAGAACGTTCCGCCTTTGCAAGTGTCTCAAACCAATCAGCAATCTCTTCAAAGCCTTCATCACGAGCAGTTTTTGCCATTCCCGGATACATATCCGTATATTCATGGGTCTCGCCGGCTACAGCAGCTTTTAAATTATCTCCAGTTGCACCAATTGGTAGTCCGGTTGCTGGGTCACCAACTTCTTCAAGATACTCCAGATGACCATGAGCATGACCCGTTTCTCCCTCAGCAGTAGATCGAAAAACCGCTGCTACGTCGTTGTATCCCTCTACATCTGCCTTAGCAGCAAAATATAAGTAACGTCTATTTGCCTGGGACTCTCCAGCAAAAGCATCCTTTAGATTCTGCTCGGTCTGGCTTTCCTTTAGGTTCATTCTGTTCTCCTTGCAAATGGGCTGGGTTAACTGAATTAGTATCTTACAAATACTATCTATTTAGACTCAGTCTAATGTTTTGTTAATGTAGACTCATATTCGGATTGTGTCAACAAAGATTAGTCATTTAAGTTTGACCGATAATGAGGCCCTGTGTACCTTGAAAAGAATACATAACCTGAGATACTCCAATATGGCTTCCACAAAAGATAAAAGCATAAATGTACTTGAAAAATCACTCATAGAACTAGAAAAGCTAGTTGAGCAATTGGAAAGCGGAAATCTCTCTTTAGAAGAATCTCTTGCACAGTTTGAGCACGGAATAAAGCTTGCTCGAGAATGTCAAAACACCCTTAAAGAAGCAGAGCAAAAAGTAGAAATTCTTTTAAAAAAAACTGTTGATGCCGAAACAGTTTCCTTTCAAGAACCCGATACCTAATGACGAACCCTTTGGTATTTGGACAAAGTTAGACTGATACCATTCAAGTAAAATGTAGATACCCCTTAGAAATAGGCTCAAAAGGAATTCCTTCACGACGACATATCAATCCTTGTTGACCATCAAGCTTGCCGACGAGATAAGCATTGGTATCCAGATTCTTAAAAGCCTCCTTGATTGCAGACCTCTTGGACGGGGGTGCCGTAAAACACAACTCAAAATCTTCGCCGCCACTTAATGCAAATGTGTGTGCCTCCTCAACTGGATAAAGCGAACATAACTCCTTTGACAAAGGTATCTTTTCTAAATCTATTACGGCCCCACAACCACTTGCGTTGCAAATATGACCAAGATCGGCCAAAAGACCATCTGAAATATCAATGGCAGCACTAGCCATGCCGCGCAATGCAACACCTTCCTCAACTCTAGGTACTGGGCGAAGAAACCGATTTTTCAAAAATAGTTTTTCATCGCTCACATCTAAGTCATCTATTATTGAAAGCCCAGCTGCACTATCACCCAAAGAACCAGTAACGTAAATTTCATCGCCTACCTTACCTCCACTTCGAGTCAAAACGTAGTCCTCTTCACAAATACCAAAAAGTTGCGCAGTAACAGTTAATGGACCACGAGTCAGATCACCACCAATTACGCTCACATCATATTTCTCTGCTAAATTAAAAAACCCTGATGAAAAACCAGAAAGCCATTGTTCATCTATTTCTTCCAAGGTCATAGCTAACGTACACCATCGTGGTTTAGCGCCCATAGCTGCTAGATCACTTAAATTAGCTGCTAGCAAACGATGGCCAACAACATCGCCGGATATCCCAGAAGGGAAATGAACACCTGATACTAACGTATCGGTTGTAATGGCTATAGGGCTCGTGCTATTTACTACAGCAGCATCATCACCTATACCAAGCAAAACACCGGGATCTTCGGTTGAACGCCGAAAATACTTTGAAATAACCTCAAACTCATCCTGAGCCATAGGTTTTTACTCGCCGTCTAGTACATTCACTGACAGTTTATCCAAAACACCATTTATAAATTTGAAGCAGTCTTTAGGACCATAACGCTTTGCCAACTCCACCGCCTCATTAATCACGACCTTTCTAGGAATATCAACGCGTTGAGTCAACTCTGCAGCAGACAATAAAAGTACCGAACGACTTACAGCATCCAATAGTCTTACATCTCTACTACTATGCTCCTCAATCTTTTGATCAAGGCATTTGACATTATTTAAAACTATGCTCAGGAGATCAGAAAAGTAAAGTTTGTCAATACGATCAAACTCTGGCAAGGAAGAAAATTGAGATTTTATCTCCCTTTCACTTTGACCAGCTAGCTGCCACTGATATAGCGCCTTGACTAAGAGCTCACGAGCTCCGCGCCTTGCGCACGCTGAACTTTCATCTTGCGCTAACATATTAAAGTTTCTTTAGCTCAGCGATTAAGTCTTTTGAGCAGTGTAACCATCTCGATGGCAGTCATAGCAGCGTCTACGCCTTTATTCCCAGCTTTAGTACCTGCACGTTCAATCGCCTGTTCAATAGAATCTACCGTGAGAATGCCAAACCCTATTGGTAAACCATGGGATAACATCACTTCTGAAACACCCTTGGCTGTTTGGCCAGAAACATACTCAAAATGTGGTGTGTCCCCACGGATCACACAACCAAGTGCAATCAAGCCATCATATCGCTTGGACTCTGCAAGCTTTTGCAGCGCAAGAGAGGTTTCAAATGCCCCGGGCACTCTAACTATCTCAATATCCGATCCATCTACGCCATTTTTTATTAGAGAATCAACTGCAGCACTTAATAAACGGTCAACAATAAAGTCGTTAAACCTTGATGCCACAATCCCAAAACGCAAACCATGGCCATTGCAATCACCTTCAGTTTTAATAATTCGTTCATCCATAGCTACTATTCTTCATCACTACTAAATATTCCACCTTCAGAGGATACATACTCGACGACTTCTAATCCAAAACCTGATATAGCATGCATAGTTTTTGGGGCGCTTAAAACCCTCATTCTTTTTACGCCTAGCTCACTTAGTATTTGAGCACCTATACCGTATGTCTTGAGCTCCGCAGTATGGTCACGTCGGGATGAAAGCTCATCTTTGTTTGTCTGAAGACCATGCACCGCCTGCATAAGATCTTTGGGAAGTTCTTCCTGACGAAGGATAACCAAAACACCCCGGTCTTCCTCTGCTATTAACTTCATTGCATCCCGAAGTGGCCATCCTAACCGCAAATCTTGGACTCCTACTACATCACTAAGCGTGTCTTGTATGTGGACTCGCACCAAACTTGGCGTCTCTGGGTCAAGCTTACCGCGAACTAAAGCAAGATGAACAGTCTGGTTGATATAGTCCTCCATACATACCAGCTGAAAAGGACCAAAATCAGTTTTAATAGTTTGTTCTGAAATAACCTCAACTGATTTTTCTTTTGAAAGACGATAACTAATTAACTCTGCAATGCTTCCAATCTTCAAATCATGTCGATTTGCAAAACGCAACAAATCATCTCTGCGAGCCATCGTGCCATCCTCATTCAATATCTCGACAATTGCTGCGGCTGGCTCAAACCCTGCCAATCTAACAAGATCACAACCTGCCTCTGTATGGCCAGCACGACTTAATACACCACCAGGTTGAGCCATTAGCGGAAAAACGTGCCCTGGCTGCTGAAGATCAACTGACTTTGCCTGCGGGGCTACTGCGGCTCTTATAGTCTTAGCACGGTCATGAGCTGAAATACCTGTAGTGATGCCCTCAGCTGCCTCAATTGAAACAGTAAAGTTTGTGCCTCGACGTCGATCAGTATTACTCACCATCAATGGCAACCGCAGCTGCTCACATCGTCTATCGGTTAAAGTTAGGCAGATCAATCCTCGACCATATTTGGCCATAAAGTTAATATCTTCTGATCGAACCTTACTAGCAACCATAATCAAGTCACCCTCGTTCTCACGATCCTCATCATCCATGATGACAACCATCTTTCCTTCGCGTAGGTCAGAAATGATTTCTTCCGTACTATTGAGTCCGGACTGAAAAGATTCATTTTTAGGATGTGTAACCATATTTCTTCAACAGATTTATATCTATGCCCTTTGTATTATTTTCATATCTATAGAGCCTCTCTAGATATCTAGCAATCAAGTCAACCTCAATATTAACAGCAGTACCAAGAGCATACCCATCAATCACAGTATTCTCTCGAGTATGTGGAATTATATTTACATGGAACAGAGAATTTTCTACTTCGTTAACCGTTAAACTTACACCGTCAACGGCAACTGATCCCTTTTGGGCTAAAAACGGGGCTACCTTCTCATTTGTTCGTATACGAAGTACTGTTGAACGACCAGACTCAGATAAGCTCTCTATATGACCAACTCCATCCACATGTCCTGTCACAAAATGACCGTCTAGTGAATCTCCCAATCGTAAAGCATTCTCAAGATTAACAGCATTACCAAGTTGCCAATCCCCGAGGGTTGTCTTAGTCAATGTTTCAATAGATACATCTACCGTAAAATACTCGGCTTTAGATTCGACAACTGTCAAGCATGCTCCATTTACAGCCACGCTATCCCCAGGATTGAGGAACGACATATCTAAACCCTTATGTTCTATGTTTAAGCGCCTATCGTCACCTACATCTGAACATTCTATGATTTTACCAACGCCTTTTATGATTCCACTAAACATGCAGTTATCCGAATATCTTGACCAAAATTTCTAATGTCTTCATATTTAAACTGTATTTTCTCTTCAAGCATTTTGAATGGTTCTATAGAAAACATCCCCCGAGAATCGTCACCTAACACGCATGGCGCAACATAAATTATTATTTCATCAATCAAACCTGCTTCCAAAATCGCTCCATTAAAGCGAGCACCTGCCTCAACACATACCTCATTAATTTCCAAATCCCCTAAACGCCGCATAACCACGTTTAGATCACACTGTTCAGCCCCGGGGACTGATTCAATCGCAACACCCTGCTCAATAAACCTATTAACTTTCTTATTAGACTTCAGGAAAGTTTCCTGATTGATAAAAATAACAAGATCACCTGGCAAATCTACTAGTTTCGCATCCAATGGGGTCTGTAGTTTGGAATCAATCACTATTCGATAAGGCTGCATAACATCAATATTTGACCTGGACAATCTAGCATTTAGCGAAGGATTATCACTTAGTACAGTACCAACCCCCGTTAGAACCGCACTTGATCGTGCTCTCCAAGTATGCACATCAGCCCGAGAAGCTTCCCCTGTAATCCATTGACTATCACCATTAGCAAGAGCAGTTTTCCCATCTAAACTAACTGCAAGCTTGCTCCTAACTAATGGTCGCCCGGTCTTCATACGCCTGAAATAACCAGCGTTTAGATTTACTGCCAAATCAGAGCACAAACCAATATCTACATTGATACCAGCATTTTCTAGTTTACTAATCCCAACACCGGCAACTAGTGGATTGGGATCCACAACTGAGCAAACCACACGGGATATACCGGCCTCAATTAAGGAATCCACGCAAGGTCCAGTACGCCCAAAATGGCAACATGGTTCAAGTGTGATAAAAGCGGTAGAGCCGCTAGCTTTTTCACCTGCTTGCTCAAGGGCCACTTTTTCTGCATGAGGACCGCCTGCCCGTTCATGCCAACCTTCCCCAACAATTTCATCAGCTTTGACCAAAACACAACCGACCCTTGGATTCGGATCCGTTGTATAGAGTCCCTTGTGCGCCAATTGCACAGCTCTACTCATATATTCCTGTTCATCAGCCTTAGTCATTTATTTTTCATCTTCTGGGAGAAGAGACATTTGTTCACGATCAGATAGTTCAGGAAGAGCTTTAAGATTTTCAATTTCTTTCTGAAATTCTGTAACGTCTTGAAAGCTTCGATATACGGATGCATAACGAACGTATGCAACTTGATCTAAGTTTCGAAGCTCCTCCATAACCATATGGCCAATCAGTCGTCCTGAAACTTCGCGCTCACCAATTGTTTGAAGGTGGTGTGTCAAACGCCCTAAACTTTTCTCTATATCCTCGCTTTTTACAGGTCTTTTTTCTAATGCTCTTAACATGCCACTGCGGAGTTTTATTTGGTCAAAAGGCTCCCTTCTATCATCACGCTTCACTACATGCGGCATAACTAGCTCTGCAGTTTCAAAGGTAGTGTAACGCTCTTTACAATCTTGGCATTCACGTCGCCGTCGCACCTGGTAGCCTTCACCAGCCAAACGGGAATCTATGACCTTAGTCTCTGAGTGATTACAAAATGGACAGTGCAAAGATTCCCCCAATCAGCAACTTCATTTTTTTTCATAAACAGGAAAGTGGCTACATAACTCAATTACTTCACTTTGCACTCTTTTTACTAAAGCATCTAGGCTTTTTTCATCATCCAATCCATCTAAAACATCAGCAATCCAGTTTGTTAACTGTTCAGTTTGGGGCACTAAAAACCCTCTGGTTGTGATAGCAGGTGTACCGATCCTAAGACCACTTGTTACACGAGGGGGCCGAGGGTCATTAGGCACAGAGTTTTTATTAACTGTAATATTAGCTTGACCCAGCGCATCTTCTGCAGCCTGCCCAGTAATACCCTGTTTTATCAAATCAACAAGCATTAAATGGTTATCGGTGCCCCCTGAAACAATCTTATAGCCACGATTAATAAGCGTCTCTGCCATGCATCTTGCATTCTCAATTACCTGTTTCTGATAAATTTTAAACTCCGGCTCAAGCGCTTCTAATAATGCAACTGCTTTGGCAGCTATCACATGCATTAACGGCCCTCCCTGCGTTCCTGGAAATACAAGAGAATTGAAGCGTTTTGTTAGCTCAGGATTGTCTCGTGCAAGTATTAATCCTCCTCTAGGTCCGCGTAGAGTTTTATGTGTCGTTGTTGTTGTTACATCAGCAATAGGCACAGGATTCGGATAAAGGCCAGCAGCTACTAGACCGGCAACATGCGCCATATCAACCATTAAATATGCGCCTACCTCATCAGCAATATCGCGAAAACGCTGCCAATCAATCACACGTGAATAAGCAGAAAACCCAGCCACAATAACCTTTGGTTTATGCGCTATTGCTAGATCACGAACTGTGTCGTAGTTAATCTGACCACTTTCTTCATCGATACCATACTGAAAAACCTCAAAAAGCTTCCCAGAGAAATTCACCTTTGCTCCATGAGTCAGGTGCCCTCCATGAGGCAAGCTCATTCCCAATAGTCGGTCACCTGGCTCCATCATGGCAAGATACGCTGCAGCATTGGCCTGAGAACCAGAATGTGGCTGAACATTAGCGTAATCCGCATGAAACAGTTCTTTAGCACGATCAATTGCTAGCTGCTCTGCTATATCAACAAATTCACATCCACCGTAGTAGCGTCTGCCTGGATAACCCTCAGCATATTTATTTGTTAAATTTGAACCCTGAGCTTCGAGTACTCTTGGGCTTGCAAAATTTTCAGAGGCAATTAACTCTACATGCTCTTCCTGGCGACGTCTTTCTTTTTCCATTGCATCGTATAAAGCTCGATCAAAATCTTTTATCTGATAGTCATCCGTGCGCATCATTTCATTTCCTATGCTGAGGAGGCAATCCTTATTGGGGAAGCACGCAATTGTAACGCCATGTAAAGAATACTTGTTGGCCTAAAGAACATTTAATGTTGGATCTGAAAAACCTTCCACAACACGAGTCCATGCTCTTGCAAGATTTCTACGGTTATAGCCACCACCGCCCATTCCAAGGATACGCCCCTCACAGTAACGGTCTGCATACTGACGAAGTCGCACTGCGGCATGTCCGTGTGCATTTTCACTATATTCTAGGTGAGTAATAGGGTCTCCAGCTAAAGAATCAGCTCCTGCATTCAGAAGAAGAAGTTGAGGCTCCGAGGCTTCTATATATGCCTCCACCTCTTCCCATGCTTTTAGAAAAGCCTCATCACCCGAACCAGGCTCCATAGGTATATTCAGTTTTGTACCCTCTGCAGCCCCAATGCCTGTTTCACTTCTTGAACCAGTTCCCGGATAAAGGAAACGACCATCCTCATGTATATCAGCAAATAGAGCGCGAGGATCACTTTCAAAACCATAGAAAACTCCATCTCCATGGTGTGCATCAATATCTACATAAGCAACTCTATCCAAGCCATAGTGGTTCATAGCAACTTCAATTGCCACACTGCAATCATTAAATACGCAAAAACCAGCCGCCCCGTTACGAGCTGCATGGTGAAGACCTCCGATAGGAATGAAAGCTCTTGGAATTGCACCTTCCATAATAGCAGTAAGCGCCTCGAGAGTTCCGCCAACAGTATGGCCTGCAGCCTCATAAACTCCGGGATAAGCTGGCGTATCTCCCGCATCAAGAAACCCAGAACCTATAGCGGAAAGCTCAACAACACGATCTACATATTCTGCAGTGTGAAATTGCTCGATCTCAACCCTGGTTGCTAACCTAGAAGGACGTCGAACAAAATAGGATTCATTATGAGAATTATTCAATTCCTCCATAAATACATCGTAACGATCAGTCCCAAAAGGATGTCTATTGGGAAAACCGTAATTGGCTAATTCTTCTCCACAGATAACAATAACTTGATCAACCATCTTAAATATCCTAGCTAATTTTCACACTTTACAAGACAAATAATTCGCGTTTTTTTAACCTTACAGTATCATCCCGCCTCTATCAGTAGGTTAGGTGCATATGGCTCAATATATCTATACCACGAACCGCTTGTCTAAAGTGGTTCCTCCAAAACAATTTATTCTTCGTGATATTAGTTTAAGTTTTTTTCCAGGCGCAAAAATTGGAGTTCTCGGATTAAATGGTGCAGGAAAATCAACTCTCCTACGAATAATGGCTGGAATAGATGCAGAGTTTGATGGTGAAGCACGTCCACAAACTGGAATTAAAATTGGCTTTCTCCCACAAGAGCCTCAACTCGATACATCGAAGAATGTGCGTGGAAATGTAGAGGAAGGGATTGAAGAAATAAGCACGTTACTAGATCAGTTCAATATCATAAGCAACAAATTTAGCGAGCCGATGGATGATGATGCAATGGAACAACTATTATCTGAACAGGGCAAACTTCAGGATGAAATTGAAGCTGTTGGTGGATGGGAATTAGAAAGAAAACTAGAAGTAGCATCTGATGCATTAAGATTACCTCCCTGGGATGCAGATGTATCATCACTGTCTGGAGGCGAGCGTCGAAGAGTTGCCCTTTGTCGTCTACTATTAGCACGTCCAGATATGCTCCTTTTGGATGAACCAACTAACCACCTTGATGCTGAATCAGTTGCCTGGATTGAACGTTTTTTATCTGAATATTCAGGTACGGTCATAGCTGTCACCCATGACCGTTATTTTTTAGATAACGTAGCTGGCTGGATACTAGAACTTGACCGTGGTCATGGTATTCCATGGGAAGGTAACTACTCATCATGGCTAGAACAGAAAGATCAACGTTTAAAAATAGAAGAAAGCAGGCAAACAGCGCATCAAAAAACCATTAAAGCAGAGCTAGAGTGGGTAAAAAGCAATCCAAAGGCGAGGCATGCCAAGGCAAAAGCTCGTATGCAACGTTTTGAGGAGCTAAACTCCAAGGACTTTCAGGTACGAAACGAAACAAATGAGATCTACATTGCGCCTGGCCCGAGGTTAGGTGATCTTGTTGTTGAGGCCAAAGGCTTGAAAAAATCATTTACTGAGCGACTTCTTTTTGAAAATCTATCCTTTAATCTTCCACCAGGAGGTATTGTCGGAGTAATAGGCCCCAATGGAGCAGGGAAAACCACTTTATTTAGAATGCTAGTAGGAAACGAACAACCAGATTCAGGAGAAATTCGCATAGGGAGTTCAGTTAAAATCGCTTATGTTGATCAGTCCAGAGATACTCTGGACCCAGACAAAACTGTCTGGGAAGAGATCTCCGACAAACAAGACATACTTCAAATTGGTCAATATGAAACCCAATCCAGAGCCTATGTTGGACGCTTTAATTTTCGAGGCTCTGATCAACAAAAAAAAATACATCTCCTATCAGGCGGGGAACGCAATAGGGTTCATCTAGCAAAAGTCCTCCGCTCGGGAGGAAATCTTTTGTTATTAGATGAACCCACTAATGACTTAGACGTTGAAACTTTAAGAGCATTAGAGGAAGCATTATTAAGTTTTCCCGGGTGTGTGTTGGTAATTTCCCATGATCGCTGGTTTCTCGATCGTATTGCTACGCACATACTCGCTTTTGAAGGAAATAGTGAAGCGGTATTTTTTGAGGGTAACTACGCAGACTATTCAGCAGACTTAAGACGACGCAAGGGAGAAGATGCTGATCAGCCCAAGAGAATTCGTTATAAACGTCTTACTGAATAAGTTACCTTGAACCATAGTTAAGCGATATCTACCCAATCACGAGCATTCAAAAAAAGCTTATGCCAAGGAGATTCCTCCCCCCATTCTGGCGGATGCCATGAATGCTGCACTGTACGAAATACACGTTCTGGATGCGGCATCATTATTGTTACACGACCATTTTCACTAGTAAGGCCTGCAATACCCTGAGGAGATCCATTTGGATTTGATGGATACCGATCTGTGACGTTGCCGTAATTGTCAACATAACGCACACATGCAACATGACCATCACAATAATGAAGTGATTCATCGGACCCAAATTCAGCCTGTCCTTCTCCATGAGAAGTAACTATAGGCATCCTTGAACCATGCATTTCTCGTAGCAAGATTGACGAACTTGATTCAATACGCACTAAAGATAAACGTGCCTCAAATTGATCAGAACGATTACGAATAAAACGTGGCCAGTGTTCCGTGCCGGGAATCAGGCTCTTTAGGGAAGAAAGCATCTGACACCCGTTACAAACACCAAAAACAAAACTGTCTTCTCGCAGAAAATACTCTTCAAACCTATCTCTCACTTTATCGTTATAAAGTATCGACTTTGCCCATCCCTCTCCAGCACCCAACACATCACCATAAGAAAAGCCACTGCATGCAACCACACCTCTAAAATCATCGAGACCAACACGCCCTGAAAATAAGTCTGTCATATGAATGTCGTAAGCCTCAAAACCTGCACGGTCAAATGCAGCTGCCATTTCCCGTTGACTATTGACACCTTGCTCACGAAGGATTGCGATCTTGGGTCTCTTATCTAAATAGGTATTTTTATTGTTTATGAGAGGGAACGTTAGCTCAACATTCAGACCAGGGTCATTTTGATCTAATAGTTCATCGTACGCTTCAAGTGCACAAGTCGGATTATCCCTGAGACTTTGCATTCTATAGGTTAATTCTGACCATAAGCGGTGCAGGTGAATCCGAGAAGCTTTATAAATATTTTTACCATCATGCTCGATTACTACGTCTCTGTGCTCAGCTGGACAAGCAACAATGGCACACTCACCTAAACCATATTCATCACACACCTTCTGCACAGCAGAAAGGTCATCTCGCCTAATTTGCAACACAACACCAAGCTCTTCATTAAACAGGTAGGCAAACACATCAGAAACTGATGAGGGAATCTGGATATCTAATCCACTACGACTAGCAAAAGCCATCTCTACTAATGTTGTGAACAAACCTCCATCTGAACGGTCATGATAAGCAAGTACCAGTTTTTCTTCTCTAAGGACCCTTTGAACCTGAAAAAAACCAGTCATCAAATTTGGGTTATCCAAGTCAGCTGGTTCCCCGCCAAATTGATTAAAACACTGTGTTAATACTGATCCACCTAAACGTTGTTTGCCATCAGATAAATCAAGAAGTATCAATACGGTATTACTGATAGATAGATCCAATTGGGGGGTTAAGGTTTTTCTCACATCTTTCACAGGAGCAAAGGCCGAGACAATAAGTGATACAGGCGCAGTAACTTGATGAGACTGATCGCCAACACTCCATGCGGTATTCATCGACAATGAGTCTTTACCAACAGGAATTGCGATCCCCAACTCGGGACACAGATCTTCGCCAACGGCTTTTACCATCTGGAACAAGGTGTAATCATCGTTGCTAAATCCCGCCGAAGCCATCCAATTTGCAGACAAGCAAATATCTGATAAGTTGAACACATCAGCAGCTAAAATATTGGTGACTGCTTCTCCAATGGCTAAACGTGCGGATGCAGTACCTTTCACTATAGCTACTGGGGTACGCTCACCCATAGCCATTGCTTCACCCGTGTAACCGTTGTAACTAGAAGTAGTTACTGCTACATCACTTACTGGTACTTGCCATGGACCAACTAACTGGTCCCTAGAAGACATACCTCCGACACTGCGATCACCTATATGAATAAGGAAAGATTTGTCAGCTACGGCGGGAAAAGTAAGTACGCGCTCTACCGCTTCTACTAATTCTATATCCTCATAATTCCAAGAATTAATCTGAACCTGTGTGGTGACAACATCACGAGTCATCTTTGGGGGCTTGCCAAACAAAACCTGCATAGGCATTGAGACGGGTTCATTTTCAAATACTGAGTCAAGGACTCTAAGATCAGCATCCTCAGTCAACTCCCCAATGACAGAAAATGGGCAACGCTCACGCTCGCATATACGGCCAAATATATCTAAAACTCCAGCGTCCACAGCAAGCATATAGCGTTCTTGGGACTCATTGCACCATAGCTCCATAGGATTCATTCGTAGTTCATCGTTGGGTACTTTACGTAATTCAATAATTGCACCACGATGACTCTGATCAACAATTTCTGGTACAGCATTAGAAAGCCCGCCTGCACCTACATCATGAATTGATAAAATCGGGTTATCGTCTCCTAGGCCCCAACATGCATCAATCACTTCTTGAGCTCTACGTTGCATTTCAGGGTTTCCTCGCTGGACAGATGCAAAATCAAGCTCTTCCTCGCTACTACCGCTACCCTGTGATGAGGCTGCGCCACCACCAAGACCAATCAACATTGCAGGCCCACCTAAAACCACAAGCTTAGCCCCAGCTGGAGCCTGAAGTTTTTCAACATAGCGTTCTCGGATATTACCCAACCCACCTGCAATCATTATCGGTTTGTGATATCCACGCCATAAACCATTTAAATGCATCAAACATGTACGGAAATACCCAACAAGATTCGGTCGACCAAATTCATTATTAAACTGAGCCCCGCCTATTGGACCTTCTAACATGATCTCAAGAGGAGAAGCCATTCGATTAGGCTTACCTAATGCAGGGCTTTCCCAGGGACGCTTCCAATCAGGAATTTCTAGGTGGGAAACACTGAAACCAGTCAAACCCGCCTTTGGTCTAGCGCCTCTGCCAGTTGCACCCTCATCCCTAATTTCTCCACCTGACCCTGTAGCCGCTCCTGGAAACGGTGAAATTGCCGTTGGATGATTGTGAGTTTCCACTTTCATCACTAGGTGGACTGGTTCTTCAAATATCCGATAAAGGTGGGTACTGATATCTGGCACCCACCACTCAGCATTGGATCCCTGAATGACTGCAGCATTATCCGAATATGCGGATAAAACACCTTCAGGGCTGCATGAGTGTGTGTTCTTTATCATCTGAAATAAGCTCTTTTTAGCCCTATTGCCATCAATCAACCAAGACGCATTGAATACCTTGTGGCGACAATGCTCTGAGTTCGCCTGTGCAAACATCATTAGCTCAACGTCTGAGGGATTTCTTCCAAATGTGGAAAACTGATCAGCCAAATAATCAATCTCTTCAGAGGATAGAGCGAGCCCTAATTGGTGATTTGCTTCATCTAAAGAACCTTTTCCACCGCTTAACAAATCAATTTGATTCATAGGCTGGGGACTATGCTCCCCAAATATAATGTTTTCGGAAGGAGGGTCTATGAAAACAGACTCAGTCATACGATCATGGATTAATGAGATTATGCTGTTCAGCTCTCTCTCTTTCAGTGATTTTTTGAGCTTGAGCGCATAAACACGCCCTCTCTCAATGCGGCGAATAGGCAATCCGCAATTTTGCGCTATATCTGTTGCTTTAGAAGACCATGGCGAAATAGTTCCAATGCGGGGAATCACTATAACCTCTTGGTCGCCTTGTATCGGCTCATTTAATGACCCATAAGTAAGCAGCGCCTTAAGAACTTGTTTTTGACTAACAGTAAGTGGCGTAGCTTCACTTATGAAATGCAGAAAACTAACAGACAAAGTATCAACTGCCTCTGAGGAGGCCTTTAGCTGAGAAACCAGCTTTTTAAGGCGAAAAGGAGTTTCAGCTGAGGGCCCAGCCAGCTGCAACATGCTCATGTAATTACATTAAACCTCAATAAATAAGGGGCATTCTTCATGACACTGATCATGCTACCTCTATCCATTCGCTTGGCTGATTTTGCTCAGCAATATGCAAGGCTTGACTTTGAGGTGCAAGACTTTTAGCTAATGCTTTGCATACAAGATCAGGACTATTATTCTTCTCACTTAAGTGTAATGCCATAACCCATTGCAAAGCTTCATGGTTTACTATTTCTAACAACCCAACCACCTGATCATTGTTTAGATGGCCATAAGAAGAAGAAATTCTCGCCTTTAAAGTTTCCGGATAAGCACCATTTAGCAACGTTTCAGCATCATGATTACATTCTATAGCTAGAGCATCACAGTTTGCGAGACGCTCTGCAATGTGGGGGGTAATATGACCAGTATCCGTGAGCATCCCCAGTTTTCTGTGTTCCTAAGAAAAAACAAATTGAACCGGCTCACGCGCATCATGAGGCACAGGAAAAGGTTGTACCGTAAGAGAACCAATTGTCAGTGTCTGTTCACAATTGAACTTACAGATGTTTGTTAAATTTTCAGCCGTCAAACTTTCGGCTGTCCCATGCGTCATCCATGCAGGAATACCATACTGACGAACAAATGGTGGCACACCTTTAATGTGATCAGAATGTTCATGGGTAACTAACAAGGCCTGAATATCTTTAGGATTCTTGTCTAAATTGTTTAGTCTTTGTTCAACCGCCTTAAGTGTAAAACCACAATCGACCATAACAAGCGTTGAATCAGACTCCACCAGCACTGCATTGCCGCGGCTGCCGCTTCCCAGAGAAGCGAATCGTAAAGTCACTACTTAATTATCCCCTGCTCCCCCACGACCGCCGCCTTCGCCTGGTGGCGTGTACATAGGGACTGGAAACTGAGTCACATTTCCGCCATCAGCGTCAGTAATTTTACTAACACCTTGTTTCTCAACTTCGTCTATTCGAATGACAGAGTGAAGGGGTATATAAGTTCGGCTCACACCAGAAAATTCTGTTTGTATGCGCTCTTCTGAAGGATCAACAACCACACTTGATCGAGCACCAAAAACCAGCTTCTCAACTTCAATAAAACCAAACAAACCTCCATGACTAACTGTCTGGGCATAGATCTCATAGACCTTGCCTTGGTTCATAAAAGTTATCTTGTAAATCGGTTTAGCTGCCATTTTCGATAAATGGTTATTTTGGCGATGCAGAGCTTAGCACAAGGTGAACACTCCTGTGAGATCAGTTTTTTAAGATAAGCATAAAAACTAAATCTAAAGAGCATTTTTCAAAGACTAATTAGGCATTTACTCAATAACCTTGCCCGGATTCATTATGTTATTTGGATCAATGGCTCTCTTTATAGTTCGCATCAAATTAATCGACACGCGCGATTTATATTTCAGGAGCTCATCTCGCTTCAAGATACCCACTCCATGCTCTGCACTAAAACTTCCGCCCAGTTGTACAGAAAGATCATGAACTTTTTCTGTAAGCTCATGAGCAAACTCATCTTTAAAAACACCCAATTCAACTCCTAATGGAGGCAACAAATTGAAGTGAATATTCCCATCACCAATATGACCAAATACGGACAGTCGGTGGGGAATGAAATTATCAAGCAATTTTTTCGCTTTATCCAAAAATTCCGGAACTTGGGAAATTCTTACAGAAATATCATGTTTTACCGAGCCACCCTCCCTTCTCTCCGCTTCGGGAATAGATTCTCTTAATTTCCAAAAAGCAGTCTCTTGTTGTCCAGATTCAGCTATAACTCCTGTTATCAACTCTTTCGAAATAACTCCCTCTTCAAAAAGTTGCTCCAGTATTTTTCTCAGATCTGTGTCAATCTCTGAAGTTGCCAACTCTACCAACAACATGTGTTGCAAAGTTTTATCAAATGGGTCAAGTGTCCCTGGAATATTAGCTAGAACCATATTCAATGATTCTCGCGAAATATATTCTGCTGAAACTATTCGTCCATCACTTAGTCTCTCAGCTCGCCCAAGAAAATCACAGGCTGACTGAGTAGACGTAACGCCAAATATAGCTACCTCTCGATTATGTGGTTTTGGATAAAGTTTTAAAACAGCGGCTGTAATTAATCCTAGAGTTCCTTCCGCACCAACAAAAAGCCCGCCCAAATCATAGCCCGTATTATCTTTTCGTAATCCGTTTAAATCAGATAAGACTTCTCCATTTGGTAATACAGCTTCAAGCCCTAATACTAGATTCCGCGCACTTCCATAGCGAAGCACTGAAATACCACCTCCGTTTGTCGACAATACACCTCCAATTTGACAGGTGTCTTTTGAGCCCATACTAAGAGGAAAAATTAAATCGTGTTTCTCAGCTAAAGCATGCACAGTACTGAGCACAGCACCGGCCTCTACCGTCATCGTAGAATTAACCTCATCAAATTCTCGAAGATTATTCATTCGGGATAGGTTCAAAATAATCTGTTTTTTTGAATCAAATGGTGTTGCTCCACCGCAATAGCCAGTATTACCACCCTGGGGTATAACTCCGACACCAAACTTGTTCGCCATAGAAATGATCTGCGAACATTCTTCAACCGAAGCCGGTTTCAATATTAATGCAGCTTTGCCGAAATAATGGCCACGCTCATCTTGCAGATATGGGGCGGTGTCGGAATCCTTAACTATCCCACGTCTCCCTACAATTAATTGCATCTGATCCAGAACAGCCTTTGTACTCATAAGATTTTCCTTCAAATCCATGTCGTCGATGTTACCCTAGAACACACAATGAGCTATTTTTGGATTGGACTTGGAAGCGCTATAGGGGGCATGGGCAGGCACTGGTGCTCAAACCTAGTATCTCGCTTTTTTGGTGAATCGTTTCCTTGGGGAACCATTTTAGTGAATATCATTGGCTGCTTAGTAATTGGCTTTACAGCGTCAGCTTTGCTAACAGAAAGTCGACTTTTATCTACACCTGATACAAAAAATTTTTTAATGATTGGCATCCTTGGAGGCTATACAACTTTCTCGGCCTTTAGCTTACAAACTCTTATGCTTGCTAGGGATGGCTATTGGATATCTGCGGGACTTAATGTTTTTCTTTCTGTAGTGCTGTGTTTGATTGCTGTGTGGCTCGGATATATCTGCGCTAGTATGGTTTTTCGATAACCTACCCTTTAACTCTGAGATTGCTGCAAATATTTTCAGCTGCTAGATTCTCACTCGGAGGGATGCCGGAGTGGTCGAACGGGCTTGATTCGAAATCAAGTGACGAGCTTGTCTCGTCCGTGGGTTCGAATCCCACTCCCTCCGCCACTTTCAAACCCAACCATTATTTGCTGTAATTGGTTTTAAGGTCAAATACACTTGATTTTCAACCTGTCTAGGGACAACACTATGCCCATAGGAGAAAAAGAACGGTCAAAAAACGGAATATCATGAACAAAACGTATTTCAAACAATATAGGTTATTTCTTTTGGTCATTGCATTGTTAGCAGGAAATAGTCATCTAGCACATGCGCAAAACGATTGGGTAGTTCGAGATACGTATGAACCAACGGCACCACGGCTTTTATACACGGCTGCCCGCTCATTAGGCATGCTTCGAGGTAACCGAGAATTAGAAGTGTGGCTGACTTTGCGTTATGAAGGGTCTGGTTATATGCACCAAATAACGGGCACAAATCCCTCAGATTGGCCCCGAATAGATCTCGACAGATTTTATGCAGAAATAGCCTATCCTGATGGAGGGCTTAGATACGACCTAACTTCATCTGACGGAGAACGTAGTGTATGGGTTACAGCGGGAGAATATTCTTGGGATGAACAGAACGTTGAACCAAATACGCCTCCTGTTGGGGAATCACAAACCAATACAATAGAATTTCATAACTGGCGAAAAAGCCTCCTTGCTTCAACACCAACGGCCGCAATACGATTCGCTCATAATAATATTCAACAAGTGCAAGTAACGGAGTTAGAACATCGAATATACGAGCTAGACCTTCCCGATGAAGGCATCAAAATACGGTTAAACCGTAATCGTCGACCTGAACTGGTGGAAATGAGAGTTGAGCATCCTGTATTTGGTCAGGCAACCTTAACAGTTGAATATTCAGGTTATCGGGATTATGAACCGATCGATCCATTACTAAGTGATGAGATGATGAGCGGCTTTTATTTTCCAAGCCGAATTGTACAAAAGCTTGACGATCACACAATTCTGGATATAGAAATTGATACCTGCTGGTGTACCAACCCGTATGTAATCTTCCCAATCCCTGGAGACATTATTTCGACCTCATCTAGTCGCTGAATTTTACGCAGAACTAATCCACAATAGAGCATTATTATTTATAGCTTTAAAGGAAAGAATGTTATGAATAAACTGAAGAAATTATTTTTATCAAAACTATCGATCGGAATATATACGGTCATTGCTTGCTTGATAGGTGCAGTATATCCAGCACATACGCATCACTCTATTACTGCACAATATGATTATGATTGGCCATTTCTTTTTGACAATGCTGTATTTACACGGGCGAGATGGGTCAATCCACATATCTATCTTTTTTTTGAGGTAGAAAACGAACAAGGCGAAGTCGAAGAATGGACGATCCATACCAGCGGTCTCCAAGGGTTACGTGCAAAAGGCCTTGGAAGGGAAGCCCTTATAGAGGGCGAAACCTACACCGTTCGAGGTGTGAGAGCGCATAGCGGCAGGCCTGAAGGCTTTTTGGCAGAAATTACCCTACTAGATGGTCAATCGCTCATTGTATGGACCGGTGATCCAAACGGTAATTAATTAAAAACTATTTTCTATTTTTGTCGGTAGAGAGAACTCACCATGATGCTCAAATTAATACAATCGCACACAATATCCATAACAAAGCTGACAGCACTTTTGTCACTACTTGGAGCATTTGCGTTGGCAACTATTCCTCAAATCGCCTTTTCTCAAACGCTTGAAGGAAACTGGTCGGTAGAGGAAGCAGAAAGAGAAATGCGTCCTAATCAAGAGTTTTTGGGCGCTAGCGTAATTTTTAACGCTGACCTTACTTTCTCTATTCAAAGACTACAGCGTACGCCATGGCGAGGCACCTACAGCATTGACCCTGAATCAGGAACTATTAACCTCACATTTCGAGGAAGAAACTTAACGCCACCAACTGATGGTACTGTTTGGGAGGGCATATATCGCTTTGGATCAGACGACACATTGGTCATTAATACTGCCACTGGCCACGATGCCCGTCCTCTGGAATTTATGACTGGCTATGATCTAACCATGATAACTTTAAGGCGTGCCAATTAAGAAGGAGAAAGAAAAATGTACAGTTTTTCGAAAATCACACTCGCACTTGGAATCACTGCCATTCTTGGACAATTTGCGATAGCACAAAATGCCGAACGTGAAGAATTATTGAATGCACCAATGCCGAGATCAGCACAAGGTCATCCAGATCTCACAGGCCTTTGGGTTGGAGGCGTGCCCGGATCATTTGAGTTTAGAAGCAATGGTCCTGGAGGATCATTTTACAGGGTAGATAGTGCTCCAGATGAAAGCCAATACCAAGTAAGAGACGGAAACTTTTTTTGGGGTGAAATAGACCAGGAAATGTTTGTTAAATCTGACCGAGGGAATATGCCTCTATACAAACCTGAATATTGGGAAGAGGTTAGATGGAATGAAGAGTTTGGTTACGAAAGACCTGTTGACCCCGGCTTTGGATGCAGAGAAGCAGGCATCGTAAAACGAGGTTTTCCTGCCGAAATTATTCAGTTTCCTAATAAAGTCGTATTACTTTACGCCCCAGCGTTTGTTTCACCACTTACCGCAATACGTCAAGTACCAACAGATGGAAGACCTTTAAGAACTGAAGATGAATATGAAGGCTTAAACCAACTAGGTGGCAGCTCAGTCGGGCGTTGGGAGGGAGATACTCTTGTTATTGAAACAGTAGATTTCCCCGGAGATCTTATTTGGTATTCCACAAGAGGATGGCCCATGAGCCCAGGCGCTAAAATAACCGAACGATACACTAGACAGGGAGACATACTGACACTAGAAATGACAGTGGATGATCCTGCATTTATTGAACCATGGAATCTTCGGCCAATAGAGAGGCAACCGAATTCAAGCCAAGGTGCCTTGTTTCCGCCGACTCCAGTATGCCTAGAACTTGCTGGTGATTCCGTTTCCGGCGCAAGATTTGGAGAACGATTCAAGTAATGCCAAGATTGAGTGCGATCGTTTTTCAGACAAAACTAGCCATGTAGCCATCAAACCGAGTTAATATTGTACGCAAAGCGTGGCCTCGAAAAATGGGGTTACCTATAAAAAAGAGTTTCCGTGGAGAAAAATAATGAAAAAGTTCTGTTCCCTTTTTGCAATGTATCTATTCCTGAACATTGCGGTGCAAGCACAAGATTTCCCGCCAGGGTTCGTTGACCCATACCCACTTCTTGAAGCTGCATCTGAAGAAATTAATGAACGCAATTTCCATTGTGTTACCTTTTCAGGTGCAGGTTATAGTGGGCCAGTAGGTCAAGTGTATGAGAATGCACCGAATGTTGATTGGGAACGTATTCCAATGACTAACTACACACGCACCATCAATTGGGAAACGGCAACTAGTATAGAAACATTTGACCGCGAACCAGGCCTCAATCCTGCCTCCTGGAAATACGGGCTTGGCTGGATGGGTGGTACGCCTACCCAACAACATACACGTCAAACTTTTATTGTTAATGGAGATACTGCATGGGCAATAGATGGTAATGAAGCTCCAGTATCTGCATCAGCTGAAGACGCCGAACGGTTTCAGCTAGATATTTGGCTCAACCCTCCAGGATTTCTGAAAGCAGCCCGCATGCCAGGCGCTAATCCAAAGGCCTTTTGGAGATGGGAACAAATTGAAATGGGTCGTGATGGAAATGTTGTTAATCTGACAAAAATGCATGTGGTCGCGATTACAGTGCTGGGTAAGTATCGTGTAGATGCCACCATCAACCCACAAAATCAGATTCAACGAATTCACGTAATGGTCAATGAGCCTGCTCTAGGTGACTTTAATATTGAACAGGAATCCACAAACCAGCAACAGTTTGGAGATGTAAAATGGCCTACAAACTGGCACTCACATCAAGGCTGGGATGATAACTTTCAGTTTGCCAGTGAGAGTACAGGTCACAACGCCTATGGTGGTGTATTCCCCAACGTGCAACCAAATGTATGTGCGGATGAAGTACCTGTGCCCACAAATCTTCAGCCCTCTCCAAGACCAGATCCAGAAATTGTAGTTACCGAAGAAATCGCTGATGGGGTATACATGTTGGGAGGAGGACCTGCTAATAGTTACATGGTGGAATTTAAGGATTGGGTAGCAGTATTCGAAGCCCCAATTAATGAAAGACGCAGCTTAGCGGTAATTGAAGAAGTCGTGAAGTTGGCACCAAATAAGCCTATTAGGTGGCTTATCAACTCTCATATCCACTTTGACGTAATTGGAGGACTTCGCACATATTTACATATCGGTTCCACCATTGTTACACAGCGCAAAAATATTGCGATGCTGAACCGAGATGTTTTGAACTATCGCACGGAATATATTGATCCCGATATCACATCAATGTGGCCGCCAACAGAGCTGGCAGAAGGTTACAATTATGAAGCAATCAATGAAAACTTTGTGATTACTGATAACGAACGTATTCTTCGAGTTTACTATGTTCAACCTCTTGATCATGTACAAGGTATGCTGATGGCTTATTTACCTGAAGAGAAAATTGCTTTCCAAGCAGATCTCTTTAATACGCACGAGCCGCCACCTGATGAACCTACTGATGCAATGCAAACCTTTTTTAACCAGATTCAACGTATGTCTTTAGATGTTGAAACTATTGCACCAGTATTTGGAAAACCAGTACCTTATTCAGAGTTTATTGAAGCAATGGGTGATGGAGCCAGGATGTGTGAAACCATTATTTCAGGGGGAGCTATTGGGATGGTGCCCTGTGAATCAGTAGGTCATTAGTAACACATGAATTATTTGGCAGGGGGCTATTATTACCTATTAATAATAGCCCCCACCTTAAGGTAACGAGAGCATAAAAAGAAAGGAAAAAAAATGCTCGCACTAACACGCCGGAACTTTATTGTTAGTAGCGCATATTTAACGGCTTTATTCTCCAGCCACCGAATATTTTCTCAAACTTCAAACCTAACTGATCTAACAATTAACGATGCATCAGCGTTAATTCGAACTGGCTATATCTCCCCAGTCGAACTCACGAATGCCTACCTTAATCGAATAACAGATCTAAACCCTCAATTAAATGCTTTTATAACTGTTACCGAAGACCAAGCATTAGATACAGCCCGTGAAATGGAGGAAGAGATTTCTAATGGCCAGTGGCGCGGACCACTTCATGGTATTCCAGTAGCTCTCAAAGATAATATAGATATGGCGGGGACTCTTACCACCGCTGCAAGTGCTGTCTTTGCTAACCGCACGCCAAGTGAGGACGCTGAAGTTGTACGTCGGCTGAAAAAAGCTGGTGCGATAATTCTTGGAAAATTGAATATGCATGAATTCGCAGCAGGTGGAACCTCTGATGTCAGTTACTTTGGTCCAGTTCACAACCCTTGGGACACAAATAGAATACCTGGCGGATCCTCTGGTGGTTCAGCTGCTGCAGTAGCAGCTCGACTCTGCGCAGGAGCGCTTGGTACAGATACGGGTGGGTCCATACGTTCGCCCGCCGCGTACTGCGGTATTGTTGGACTCAAACCAACTTATGGACTTGCCAGCATTCGCGGCATTATCCCCTATGGATTAACTGCAGATTGTGTTGGGCCTATGACACAAAATGTTGCCGATGCGGCAATACTCATGCAGATACTAGCAGGCTACGATTCAGAGGATATTGCAAGCATCCAAACAGATATACCACGTTACACATCTACACTTACTGAGTCAGTTGCGTCACTTCGACTTGGCATTCCCCGAGAGCTTTATTCAGATACTGACCCCCAAATTCTTTCTAGTACGGAAGAGGCTCTAGATGTATTAAGCACAATGACTCACAGTACTCAAGATGTTGATTTGCCACAATTCTCGGCAATTCGGCCTACACTTGTAGAGTCATATGCATATCATGCTGAGTACTTAAAAACCCATAGAGAACTCTATCAACCTATAACTTTACAGAGACTGCTACGTGGAGCCGATATTTCTGCAACAGACTATGCTGAATCAAGGTATGAACTTTCAAGAATCAGAAAATCAATAGACAGTATTTTTAATGAGGTTGATCTGCTGATAATGCCCACAAAAAGGGTATTACCAGATTTTATCAATGAAAATTCTAATAACCCTAATCCAATTCGCAATACCCTACCCTTTAATTTATATGGAACTCCAGCAATTTCCGTACCATGCGGTTTTAGTCGGGAAGGGTTACCAATCGGCTTACAAATCAGTGGTCCGCGCTTAGGAGAAACACAAGTACTTGGGCTTGCACATGCCTACGAACAAGTAACTCAGTGGCATTTGCGTCGCCCACCACTATAACCGTAATAATTTTTCCGTTTAATGAGGTATCGTGGGTATCGCAGGACGAAGTTCAAGCCACCTTAGCAGATCCCTCAGTGAGTCCCCAGTCACTGGTATTCGCCAACCAGTTGCCTCAAGTGGATCACAGTGAAAGTGAAGAAGCGTAGCATCAGGTACCCGATTAAAAGTATGCGTTCTAGTCACGGGCCTTTGAAAATTGATCGGGTCTACCACGGTAAACTCTAGTTCTAATCTGTTATTTAAAAGTCGGTAGCGTTCAATGGTCTTTCCTTCTGGGTGCCCACTAAAAGGAAGACCATCATCATTAAAAAGATGTGGTGTTAAATGAGTCGTCTCCACAATTAGTTCATCGCCCTGCCAATTACCCATTGAATAACCTACTGGAGACAAGGGCATCCACTCTGGTGCAATGCGTCCATCCATATGAACACGCCTAAGTACATTGAATGCCTCATATAGAATCAAGATCTGATGGTCTTGCTCCACAATCTCTAGCGGAGCTTGGCTTTCGGTTGCACGAATTAGGCCGGGTGCTATACATCTCATACTTGGGTCGTCTACTGATCGATCAAACTTGGCTAATACCAGTTCAGCTGATTCAGTTGTAACTAAACCTTGCCAAGATCCCCGCTCATTCATTATCCATCCGCCGGATAAGTTACTTTCTTGAGCATTAACACCTGTTATTAGGAAAGCAAAAACAACTATGAACCGCCAACTACAAGTTCCTTTCAGATTTCTAATAAACTTCAAGGCAATGGTACCTCCTGACCATTAGGCAAAATAATTGAAACTAAACGAAGATTTCTTGGTATGGAACTATGTGCCCAAGCCTTTATTGTTACACGGTCACCAGGTTCGACAAGATCAGAATATACTCCAGACCGCACTAATTCATTGGATCCACTAAGCTCACCATCCCATACAGCCGTATTACCATCGCTATCAGTCCAACTAAACAACAACCGAGCATGTGGATTAACAAAGAGTAACTCATCAATAATCGCATTATCAAAAATTAATTCGGTTTCTCGATCAGGGTACATACTCCCACCGTGATGGGAAAAAGTAATGACACTAAAAAATATAGTTACTAAAAAGCAGGCACTTGCTTTTATTTTTGACACAAACCCTCTCCCATAATGCCCAACGAAAATGCCTAACTTACTCTTCCCATAAAGCCCATGCCGTCAAAGTAGTACCAGAGGGAACAAGTAGATACTGACGCCCATCTAACATATAGGTAATGGGTGATGTTCCCCACATGGTTGCACCCATTTGATAATTCCATAAAAGATCGCCAGTACGAGAGTTAAGAGCTAACAAATTACCCTCATTGTCTCCACTAAAGATAACACCTGTAGCAGTTGTTAAGAGACCAGCGCCTGATGGTGTTGGATACCTAAATTCCCAAAGACGTTCACCATTAGTTGGATCTAATGCACGGAGAGCTCCGTAATGCGGCATTTCAGGATCATCTGTAATGTACTGACCGGAACCACCTGTAAAACGTTGACCTGGAATGTATTCTTGGGCCCAAGAAAAATATGTCATACACCCTTCACGAGCATTAACGAAGAACATTCCTGTCTGAGGGTCATAGCTGGGCGGCCAAAAGTTAGTCCCACCTCTAAGATCTGGGCAAGTGATCTCTCCCTCTTCATTTGGTATATGACCAGGTAATAGAATTGGACGACCATCTACTCCGATCTCTGTTGCCCACGTTGTATGAACAAATGGTTCTGCTACCAATAGTTCCCCAGTTGCCCTATCCAATGTGTAATAAAACCCGTTGCGATTGGCAAACATTACAACCTGTCGCAACTCTGAGTCTATTTCTATATCCCCCAGAATTGGGACTTCGGTTGCATCCCAGTCATGTAAATCATGCGGAGTAAACTGATAATGCCAGCTTAACTCGCCTGTATCAGCATCTAGGGCAACAATGGAATCACTATATAGATTGTCGCCAAGTCTACTTTCACTATGGTAGTCAGGTCCGGGGTTTCCTATACCGTAGTAAAGTAAGTTCAATTCTGGGTCATAGGCTCCCGTAACCCAAACGCTCGCACCACCGGTTTTCCAAGAATCTCCTGCCCAAGTTTCATTACCAGGTTCACCGGGCCCTGGAATTGTATAGAACCGCCAGGCAAGCTCCCCCGTTTTTGCATCGTATGCATCAATATAACCTCGTATTCCATATTCTCCACCTGCAACGCCAACGATGATTTTGTCATTCACTGCAAGTGGAGCAATAGTTGCAGCATAACCTTGGGTGTAATCAGCCATAGTTGCATCCCAAACTATGCGACCAGTTGCACTATCAAAAGCCAGCAAATGTGCATCTAAAGTTACCATGTAAAGCATGTCGCCCATCATTGCAAAACCACGATTAACTAACCCGCAACAGGCTGTTAGAAACTCAGGTAACTCTCTTTCATATTCCCAGAAGGGTCTGCCACTTCTTGCATCTAAAGCCCAAGCTGTATTAAGGGGGCCTGTAACATATAAAACGTTATCTCTAAATAATGTTGTGGTTTCAAATTTTTCAAGAACATTTGTTTGGAATGTCCACTGAGGTACAAGCTGGTCTACATTTTCTGGGGTTATCTGCGTAAGGGGACTATGTCTGTGATTATTATAATCACCTCCAAATGTTATCCAGCGCGATCCATCTGGAGTAAGTCCTTCACGAATCTCAGCAGGAGTGACTAGTGTACTGTCAGAGGTTTGTTGTGCAACGATTGGCACTGCCACAACCATTAAAAACAAAACAGACGAAATAAAAACAGTTTTTAAACGCATTAGCATCTCCTTATTCCACCGCGGCATTATGTCCACGCAGCGTCACAAGATAGGTTAGTAAGTCTTCTAAATCAGTATCACTTAGAATTTCAGGCCCAAACACAGGCATTAAAGACTCGGTTGAAACTTCCAACATTTCCAAATTCTCTTTATCAAAACCCTGAATCCTTCCCGCCATGTCGATAAGCTGGATGGAAAACATATCTTCGTTGTTCTTAACACCTTGCATACCCTCACCCGAATCTGTCATTAGCGAGGTCTGAGCGAAATTTTTATCGATAACCATAGCCCCACCAACCGTTGTACGAGTTGGCATGATATGCATTTCACGCTCACCTCGAATACGACTAGTTAATGAATTTACAGACCTAGAGATTCCTATACGCGAGAGATCTGGCCCTAATCGACCACCAACTGAGTTTACTTGATGACAAATAGAACATGACCCTTGGAAAATTTCCTCACCTCGACCCGCGTTTCCCGTTGGATGAGTAGTTGTTGGGGCAGAGATCGAGCGAAGATAGGCAATCACCTGCCAAATCTCCGAATCTCTAGTACGAATTCGGTCAATAGGCCTCATAATCGTGCCTGGAACACCCTGAGTTATCGTCCTAAAGATTCCCTCATCAGTGCGACCCGAAGCCCAAAGCTCAGTTAAACCCGGTGCACGGACACCACGTGCATCAGTGCCATGACAATCTGCACACCGCAAACGATAAACTCCCATGCCCGTTCGAATGGCCTCAGGGTCATCTGCAAATTCGTTTATTGATGGAACATCCTGAGCGCCAGAAATAGAAGCCCAAGCGGCCCCTAGAATAATTACCTCTAGAAACCTCTTGGGAATATGCATGTTATAACTTTCCTTCTGTTATTTGAGTATTTAACCCTAAATGCTCTTTCCTCCAAATCTTCAGCAATTAAGGCCTATATGGACCTGCAAGCCAATCACTTTTTTCACCAATCTTGACAAGGCCAACAGTATTAGCGCTACTTTGATGAATGACCAGATTGCCGTCATGCGTTGCGCGCATATTGCGAATCACACCCACACCAGATGGTATGGGCCAACTCTGGAACTGTTCAGTCTGAGGATCAAAGCGGGCTATTACGTCAGGTCTCTGCTCTGACTCATTAATCCACACAATATCATCAACAACTTCTATCGCATAAGGATGAGAGCCAGCCCCACTTGGGGTAAGCCATTCATTGAATTCTTCGGTCTCCGGGTTAAAACTACCTACATAACCTCGACCAGAATCAACGTACCAAATCATGTCCTGGCTATCGATTGCAAGACGACGGATATAGTATCTGCCATGATGTGATTCAGGATCTGGATTAGGGGTATTGAATTCCTCTATCTGCCAGGAATCAGGATCTATTCGTGCAATCTTTGGAGCACCTCGATAAGCCACCCAGATCATGCCCCTAGAATCTATATCAATACCATATGGCCTAGCATTTTCAGTAGGAATTTTCTCCAACCGAATATCTCCGGTATCAGGCACGATGCGTCCAATAAAATTACTGTTCTGTACAGTAAACCAAACATCCCCATTATCAGTAACAATTGGGGTATGTGGGTCCCGTGCAGCTGGATCTGGCATCTGGTAAATGGTTATTTCATCGGTTTCTGGGTTGAGCTTACCCATGGTTCCATTACCGTTTCCTGTATACCAAATATTGCCCTCAGCATCATCGATAATGCTATGAGGCATTGCCCCTGGTTCGAGCTGCCATTCCTTCATTTCACCAGTGCTAGGATCAAGCTGACCTACAATGTTGCCATACATACCTGCCCAAAAAATCATACCATCAGGCCTCATTAAAGGGTCACGAGGACGCTGTCCAAGCGTAGGTACTCCCCACTCCTGAAACGTAATATTAAAATCTCCAGATGCAAGTGTCGGAAGACGGTCAAATCTCTTTGGAAATGAAGTTGCTAGATAATGAGCTATATCTGATGCCAACTCCTCTGGCAAATCAATCATTCTGCTGAATAGATGTCGCCATTCATTGTTCGTGTAGCCAGTTGAACTATAAATGATATCGGTTTCATGACATGCAACGCAGGCCGCTTCTACCAATTCTTTCCCTGGCCCATCAGGCAAGGCACTCAATGGTTCTTCTTGAGCAAAGGCGCTAATTCCAAAGCTTGAGACTAAAAATGAAGCGATTAGACTTCTTAAAAATAACTGCAACATGAATCTCTCCTGATCTGTGGCCCTTACTGAGCCAACATTTAACACTACTCTATGCCCTAATGTTAACGCGATTTGGGCTCAGGATCTCTATACGAGATAAATTTCACAAAAATAGACAGATATATCCAGCATACAAAGATGCATAATCTCTTTATTATTTAATTATTTGGCGCTAAACGCCTCTAGAACCCCGTTGATACGTACACTATTGTATTTCCAAAGCATAGGGTGTCACCTCGGTGACACCCTATGTATATAACTAGGTTTCAATATAAACCTGAGCAATGCCATTCACAGCACTACAAGCTAAAACAAGATTTCCATCTTCCGTCGCCACCATATGGCGAACGATACCCCCACCAGAAGGGATTGCCCAAGACTGAAACTCTTCTGTTTTTGAATCGAAGCGAACTAAAGAATTAGGCCGTGAATATGTCTCAACATACCAAATTACATCACCTACTGATGCAATACCGTAAGGAAGAGACTTTTCACCTCCAGGTGAAAGCCACTCCTCTACTTCTCCAGTTTCCGGGTCATAGCGACCTAAATATCCTCGTGGATAATCTGTGTACCACACCGCATCATCTGGAGTAAGAGTGATACGTCTAGGACGAGAATCAGGATTTGGCAGCTCATATTCTGTAATTTCTGTTGTCACTGGATCCACGCTTCCAAGTCGGGGTCCACGGAAATCCACATACCAAGGCACTCCCTGAGAATTTATTTCAATGCCATATGGGTAAGTACCAGATGTTGGACTAGCCGAAATAGTCATTTCCTCAGTGCTAGGTACAAGCCTACCTACATGACCAGACTGCATGGTAAACCAGAGTGTATCGTCTTGGTCAAAAATTGGCGTGTGAGGTCCTCGGCCTGTTGTCACTGGGTATTCATCAACTTCACCCGAGTTCGGGTCAAGCTTACCGATATATCCGGTTCCAAAGATTGCTGTAAACCAAACGTTACCGGACATGTCTTCAACTAAACCGTGTGGCCCAGAGTTTGGCAAATCAAGCGGAAACTCCTGCATTGCGCCTGTCCCAGGGTGCACCTTTCCTAGCCTATTTTGAAAATGACCTGTCCACCATAAAGATCCATCAGCTGAAGAAAGCGGGTCATGGGGTCTAGACGCCAAGGTCGGCATTTTCCATTCGCTAATATTAATTTTAACCGGACCTGGAATAAGCACTGGTTCAGTTCCTGGTTGTTTAGGAAAATTCTCAGCTAGATAATCTAAAACCATATCTTCCTGCTGTGGAGGCAGAACTATCATCGTGGCGAGAAGGGAATCCCACTCCTCATAACTACCACCCATGAAGCGTGTAAAAATATAGTCACTACTGTGACAGACATTACATGCACCCTCTATAAAAGCTTTAGCATCCCCATCAGGCAATTCAATGCTGGCTGTGTGGTTTCTGCCAGGCTGCCCAAAAGCAGTTATCGATACCATCATAATCCATGAAAACGTTACTGCCACTATGGTTGCTAGTTTTCGCTGTGCCATCATTCGTACCTCAATAATATTTTTCAGCAAACAGTCAACAAAACGGGCAAGAAAAGCCCTGTCCAATCCTTTAATTTACAGGAAATCGTGAAGTTTTTCCTTGATTTTTCAATGGCCAAAGGCATCAAAACAACAAATATGAATCTTATTTAACCGACCATAAGGTTCATCAGGGCAACAAAACTGTAGAGCCTGTTGTTTCACGAGCTTCGAGCGCACGATGGGCCTCTGCCGTAGCCTCAAGTGAAAAAGTTTGATTAATGTCCACTGTCAAGCCATTCTCAACAGCATTAAAAAGGGCATTCGCACTACCAAGTAGGTCCGATCGATTCGCAATGTAATGTAATAGAGTTGGCCTAGTTACGTATAAGGAGCCTTTGAATTGCAATTGATTAACAGAAAAATCATCAGGCACGCCAGAAGCAGCACCAAAACTTACCATCGTGCCTCGACTCTGAAGAGACTCTATAGAAGCATCCCAAGTATCCTTTCCAACTGAATCATAAACAACCGGGACTCCAGCCCCGTCGGTAATTTCATTCACGCGCTCAACAATGTTCTCACGACCGTAAACAATCACATGATCACAACCATGAGAGTGTGCTAATTCTGCTTTCTCATCACTACCGGCAGTACCTATAACTAATGCTCCCAATTGCTTCAACCACTGGCAGGCTATCAAACCAACACCACCCGCTATGGCGTGAAAAAGCACTGTCTGACCTGCTTGTACGGGAAATGTACGACTTATAAGGTATTCTACCGTCATACCCTGTAGCATCATCGCTGCTGCTTGCTGATCATCTATAAAATCAGGCAATGGCACTAGTCGCTCAGCTGGCATGATCCTTTCTTCTGCATATGCACCAGGCATGTAACCAGCGTAAGCAACACGATCACCAAGTTTCAAGTCATCAACCCCCTCACCTACTTCTTCTACAACCCCAGCAGCTTCCATACCCAAAGCTGTAGGCAATTGCGGAAGTTTATAAGCTCCATTACGGTGGTAAACATCTAAAAAGTTTAACCCGGCAGCTGTCTGCCTTAGCCGAACTTCACCAGGACCAGGAACATCAACATCTACTTCTTCCCAACGTAAAACATCAGGACCGCCATGTTCATGAATACGAATTGCGTGTGTCATAAAACTTTATTCTTAGACTAAAAGACCTTCATATTGTGGACTGCTTCTTATCGCATCACCAGTTCAATTTCGTAAAGTCTGGGCCAATTCTTTCCGGTTACAAATAACCTTTCTGAGCGAGAATCAAAGGCAATACCATTTAACACATCGTCGTAACCTCTTTGAGAACGCGGGTAAAGCCCTGACAAATCTATCCATCCCAATACCTCTCCATCAGAAGGGGAGATGCGTGCAATTCGCTCCTCAAACCAAACATTTGCCCAAATTTCATTATGGATGAATTCCAATTCATTCAACTGATTAACTGGTTCTCCATTATCAAGCACAGTTATCTGGCGCTCGACCTCAAGAGTTTTAGGATCTAGAAATGCAAGTTGAGGTGTACCATTACTCATAATTAGACTCTCTTCATCATGGGTGAGTCCCCAACCCTCACCCTCAATCCTAAAAGTCCTTAATAAGTTCAACGTATCTAGCTCATAGACAAAACCAAGCCCACTCTTCCAAGTAAGTTGGTATAACTCTCCATCAAATACAGTTATACCTTCTCCAAAATAGTCAAATCTAAGAGCTCTTCTGCTCTCAATATTGCCTGTCAACAAATCTACTCGACGCACAGATGATCTGCCATATTGCCCAGTACCCTCATAAAGTTTTCCATTGTGAATAGCTAACCCTTGGGTATAGGCAGACGGGTCGTGAGGATAGCTTGCCACAACGTTTGCTGCCCACTCAGTTCGATCAATACCAGGCGTGGCCTGAAACCAAGCGAATCCTGCAATCAATAAAACGGCTAGGAAGATGATACGCGTCAGCATTCTAATAGCTAGCTCCTTAAGAACTAGAGTACTTTTGGTCTACGTAATAGAAGCACAAATTATCTATCCACGTTCTCAGCCGCTCTAGCTTTCGCCCCTCTCATAACATTAATAAGACCATAGTTCATTTCATGACATGCAAATTCGAATAAGCCCGGGGGATCCATCTTCGGCCATACCATTTCATAACTCCATGGTAGCTCCCATGTCTGTGGGTCTTCTAGTGTTACCTCATAGAGCAAAAGCCCATCATCAATACGTGTATAACGTTCAGTCACATTAACATCAGGGCTAGTACCCCTGTTCCGAGTCCACCACACACTCTCATTAAAATTAGTGGTTTCAACAACCAAAGTATCACCGTCCCAATAACCCCGTGAGGCCCCCAACCAGGGTCGAATATTATCTGGTGCATGTGGACGGTCATCCAACGGAATAATACGGATCTCACTATTAACCTGTGTCATCAAAACCACATGGCCTTGGGTCTGTACAATCTGAGACTCGCCATAGTTACGAATTGACGGTATTCGTGGTGGACCTTGGTTACCGGTAATGCATCGTTCCAAAAGACTTCTTGACTCAAGCGTAGCAACACGCGCCTGAGCCTGGTAACGCGCTTGTCCTTCTGGTGTAAAGGCAGGACGCTTCCCATCAGGAGGATCGACTATCATTGAAGTACGCAGATTAGGGATCATTGGACTTTGCCAACTTCCCATCCCCCATTCCTTCCAGTCATAGTGCACTGTCGCAGGATCAACCGAGGCATCGCTAAAAACACCCCTAGCAAAAGCCTCCACTGCTTCTTCTCTTGTGAAGAGCGGTTTCCCTGCTAGCTCATCTGGTCTCTCCATAGGAACATAACTTACGGCAAGCCAATATCCTGACAAATCCGGATCGCCCCAAGAAGTACGTGGAGAAGGTTCTCGCGGTGCTTCAGGGTCCCAAACACGACCTCCGGTTGCTCTCTCAACTGCCTCATTAATCTGGTCTTGAAACTGAGCTATAGAAGTTGCATTCGTATGAAGCGAAACTTCACGCGCTGCCTCTAGGGCCTCTTGGGAACGCTGGTTAATAAGTGCTGCTTCAGCTGCAGGAAGCCCCTGTGCGGCACTACTTGATCCGGTAACAGCTGTAATTTCTGGGACATCAGGGACTGATGTTTCTTGGGCAATGGAACTAATAGGGACCAAGCATATGGTACCTACAGACACCGAAATTACTAAGCAAGAATAGCTCAAGAAACTTTCACAAGATATGTGCTGTGACACCCCACTTCACCCCCCTACTTCTTTTATTATGGATTCTACCTTCATCTGCTGTTCTTCGTAATCTCATATCTAGTAGATACTAAACTACAAATGCAAGTGTATAGATGATTGAAATCTAAGTTTCACCTCTAACCTATAACTCTTTACATGTTATTTTCACTATACGAAGACCCAACACGATTGGAGTACGATGAAAGTTATTAATATTAGTTTGGCATTAATCTTTGTCATTTTTGCCTACATACAACTTAATGATCCTGATCCTCTCTATTGGATTCTCGTATATGGAGGTACCTTCGTATTATTGATTCGGCGAACCTTCGGAAAACACAACCAATTTTGGAATGGGGTCCGCATAGGGGCGGTATTAACAGGCATGAATAATACCGCAGCAAGTTTTGAACAATATTTAACCTCAAACTCTCCCCTCATCATCCTTAACAATATGAATAATGACGCCTATATAGAAAACTCCCGGGAGTTTATCGGTCTCGCTCTGACCCTAATCATCCTCGCAGGATGCTCTATTAGAAAACCTATCAAATCCAATAAGGCGAAGCAAAAATCTCCCTCAACATCACAACATTGAAATATCCTTAAAAATCCAGCCGATAAATTTTGTTGCTAAAGTGCAACAAATATCTGCGCTAAATGAGCCGCTTTCATCTCGAAAAGATATTGCTAAAACTCACCAAACCATTGATGCGACTAACTTGTCAGATTCTTGTAATTGAAGGCTTTACTATTACTAGTCATCTGATACGTATAATTGACACAACGGGTTAACGGACGAAGGAGCGGACGCTGACACGTATCACAGGAATCATTGCGCTGAGCTTTGTGCTTAGCACCTGTTCAATACCACCCAACCTTCTTGAGCAGATAATGCTAACAGGAGAATTGCGGGTGGCTACAAGAAATGGTCCTACCACCTTCTATTACGGACCAGACGAACCACGTGGCATAGATTATGAGCTTGCAAAAGGCTACGCAGAACATCTAGGTGTTGAATTAAAAATGTACGTTGCGGATCAATTCCAAACAATCTTCCCAGACCTTAAGTCTGGCAAAGCTCATGTTGGAGCTGCTGGTTTATCTGTTACTGATACTCGACGTGAACTAGTAGATTTTGCACCTCCCTACCAAACTATCCAACAACAGGTCATATATCGTATCGGTAACCGTAAACCTTATGAACTTGAAGATTTAGTAGGAGGAAAGCTAGAAGTATTGGCTGGTTCAGCCTATATAAATCTTCTAAAACAAGCGCGAACTGAAGAACCTGAACTTGCTTGGACCGAAAACGCCGAAAATAGTATTGAGGAACTAGTAAAGAAGGTTGAGATTGGTGAAATTGACTACACAATTGTAGATTCAAACGAATTTGACCTATTACGCCACTCACATCCAGATGCAAAAGTAGCATTCAGTATTGGCCCAGAAACTCTTATAGCCTGGGCGCTACCCAAAACAATAGATAAGTCTTTACACGAGAGTATTACACACTATTTTTCAACTTTATCTCAAACCGGTGAACTAAAAATCATTCTTGATCGTTATGACTACCTTGCTGAAGATGAATTTGACTATGTTGGCTCTAGAGCCTTCCTGAGACATTTCCATTCAAGACTGCCTGCTTATAAAAATCTATTTATCAGTGCTGGAATCGAATCAAACACAGATTGGCGTCTTCTTGCAGCAATGGCATATCAAGAATCTCATTGGGATCCTAATGCTATTTCTCCTACAGGTGTTCGAGGAATGATGATGCTCACCAAACCTACAGCCCGTATGATTGGAGTGAAAGACAGAACAAGTGCGCCTGAAAGCATCTTCGGCGGAAGCATCTACTTCAAACGGGTACTAAAAAAGATCCCTATTCGAATTCCTGAGCCAGATAGAACATGGTTAGCAGTAGCTGCATATAACGTTGGTTTCGGACATCTTGAGGATGGACGAATAATTACAGAATCTCAGGGAGGTAACCCTGACTCCTGGGATGATGTTAGAAAGAGGTTGCCGCTACTCAGTGATCCGGGGTGGTATGAACATTTGGAGTACGGCTATGCAAGAGGGTCTGAACCTGTTCGCTACGTAGATAATGTCAGGCGTTATTATGAGATGCTTCAATGGATGACTGCTAAAGAAAGTTTAATACCATCAGAAAAACAACCCAAATCAATACAAGCTGATGAAACAGAGGCGGGATAAGGCCCTAAAATTCTATCGGCGTCGGCCAAAAAATTCCTTCAGTAAATCGCCGCATTCTTTAGAAAGTGGTCCCTGTCTAACTTCGATTCGATGATTAAGATGGTCACTATTGGTAAGATTAAAGACGCTGCCGCATGCACCCATTTTAGAATCAGCTGCCCCAAAAATAATACGCTTGATCCGAGCCTGAACAAGCGCACACGCACACATTGGACAAGGCTCAAGAGTCACGTATAGCGTTGAACCTGGCAGCCGGTAATTTCCAATTCTTTCCCCTGCTGCCCGTAAAACACAAATTTCCGCATGAGCCGTAGGATCGTTAGTAATAATTGACTTATTGCCACTCCCTGCAAGAAATAGATCATTACCTGAAACTAATACGGCACCAACAGGAACTTCTCCACTGTCTCCCGCTTCGCATGCTAACTCAAGCGCCTGGCTCATATACTTTTGGTCTGACACGATGAAAATATTTCAATTACACCTAGGAAGGATTTATTGATGAAAGGAACCTATCTCCTAATTAATCAGCAGCCAAAAAAGCTCGAGCAGCTAATTCATGTCCCAACTCATTCCAATGGCCATCTGTTGAAAAGTCAAATTGATTTCCATATTCCTGATAATGTTTCTGGAAAATAGGCTCCATATCAATAGTAGAGATATCATGAGTTTCTGCTTTAGCCATTAAATAATTACGCATTGTCCTGAAGTAACTTTCAGATATGAATCCGTTATATATATCTTGACGATCAGCGTCGATTAATAAAGTAATTTTTTTGCCATTAGAAATATTTCTAATACGCTCAAGAAACTCATCAACAACTTTTTTTGATGCGCTCTCAATTAGGTTTCCTACATATCGCTCAGTATTTCCAGCAAAACCAGCCTCATCCAACAAACCAGGGTCATTTAGGCCTAAATTAGAAATAATTGAGCGCCATTCCAATTTAACATTAAAAACCAGATAACGCATAAAGGCCGAACTTCTCGCCAGTTTTCGTAGATTTGAGTACCCATTAAAATCTACAAGAGACAAACCCCAATCATTATTAAAACAGTAGGTACCTTGTTTAGGACGAATATCACAAATTGACTCATTAAAATCATTTCCTGCAATAATTATCAAATATTCACTAGGATTAAATTCTTTTTCCGAATACTCAACAAACTTGATATATTGACTTAAGGGAACCCCAGAAATCCCGATCGCATATATATTTAAATCAGGATCATAAAACTCAATTAATTCAGATACTGATTCATCATTATCAACTTGCATTGCCTCAACATAGGAATCGCCAATTACCATTACATCTGGTTCTGCTGCACGTCTATAGTCTTTTGATGAAACAAACCCATAATTATTTGTTTCTTTTATGGCTGTTTGGTAAAAGTTTTTACCTAAAGAATTCCTAATTCTTATGTTTTCCTCAAACCTTATTATAGGTTGATCTGCATTTGTCACCTGTATCTCAAACGTATTGCTGGTAGGCAAAATTCGAAAAATAAACTCCAATAATAAAACGGAAGAGATACCAAGATAAGATAGATACAGCCCAACTTTGAATAAAATTTTAATCAAGCTCATACCGTTGCTCATAATTCACTTTCAAATCAACATTCTGCTCTTCTTTAAGCAAAAGACAGTTGCCAATTGCAAGCATATCCAACTCCGTACCCATAAAACACTTAAATGCATCTTCTGGCTTACATACAATAGGCTCTCCCCTTACATTAAAGGAGGTGTTAACTACTAGTGGACATCCAGTTTTCTCATAAAATTTACTTATTAAAGCGTGATACTTTTGATTTGTATCACTATGAACAGTTTGTATTCGAGCGGAGTAATCAACATGAGTAATAGCTGGGACAGAAGAGCGCGGCACATTCAGTTTCTCTATGCCAAATAAAGACTTTTCTTCTTTGGTCATTGCACGACACTTTTCTTCTTGAATATCAGCTACAAGAAGCATGTAAGGGCTGTCTGCGTCATGCTCAAACCAATTAGCAACATATTCTCTAAGGACGCTTGGTGCAAACGGGCGAAAACTTTCTCGGTATTTAACCTTCAAATTGAGCTGCTTTTGCATTGCCGGAGAACGAGGGTCTGCAATGATGCTACGCCCTCCCAACGCTCGAGGACCAAACTCCATACGACCTTGCATCCATCCAATAGCCTTTTCATCAGCTAGTGCGGCAGCAACTTTTTCAATTAACTCATCCTGGGAAAGCTTAAGATACTTTGCACCACACTCATTAAGTGATGACTCTATTTCATCATCAGAAAACTCAGGACCCAAGTAAGTACCACTCATCTCATCACGTTTTGCTGAAAGCTTTCTTTCTTTTGCATGGTGAACATACCAAACCGATAATGCAGCCCCAAGTGCGCCACCCGCATCACCGGCAGCTGGCTGAATCCAAATATTTTCAAAAATTTCTTCGCGCAACAAAATACCGTTAGCAACACAGTTGAGCGCGACGCCACCTGCTAAACAAAGGTTTTTCTCACCAGTATCTTTCGCAATTCCTTGTGCAAGTTTAACGACAACCTCTTCGGTAACCTTCTGTACTGATGCAGCCAGATCCATTTCACGTTGTGTTAATTTAGATTCAGGTTTACGCGGAGGGCCACCAAATAACTCATCAAATTTTTTGTTTGTCATTGTGAGACCGGTGGCATAGTCAAAGTAGGTCATATCAAGCTGATAGCTGCCATCATCAGCAATTTTGATAACATTTTCTTTGATTACATCAGCATACTTTGGCTCTCCATAAGGCGCTAAGCCCATCACTTTATACTCACCAGAATTTACCCTGAACCCAGTATAGTAAGTGAATGCTGAATACAACAAACCCAAAGAATGAGGAAAATGAATTTCCTTTACAACCTCAAGTTCCTTTCCGTTTCCAATAGCCAGTGATGTAGTTGTCCATTCACCAACGCCATCGAGCGTAAGTACAGCAGCACTTTCGAAAGGTGACGGATAAAAAGCACTTGCTGCATGTGACAAATGATGCTCAGAAAAAAGTAGGCGTTCAATCCAATTTACGCTATGACCAAGTGAGCTTGTGAGTTCCTTTACTAATATAGACTTTTGAAAAAGTTTTTCTTTAATCCATAACGGCATAGCTGAAGAAAAACTTCTAAACCCTTTTGGTGCAAAAGCGAGATATGTTTCAAGCAATCGCTCAAACTTAACAAATGGTTTTTCATAGAAAACAACTTGATCTATATCTGTTACAGCGATTTCTGCTTCTTTGATGCAGTAAGCAATTGACTGATGAGGAAATCCAGCATCATGTTTTTTTCTTGTAAAACGCTCTTCTTGTGCTGCGGCAATAATTTCACCATCTTTTATCAAACATGCTGCACTGTCATGATAAAAGGCGGATATACCTAAGATATACATCAATAGAGCTCTACATTTAAAACATAGTGTATATAAATGGCGCCACTACAGAGCCTTGCGCTAATATTAGCAAACCACCCAGTATAAGCATGACGATAATAATAGGAGCTAACCAAAGCTTTTTACGCACACGAAGAAAAGCCCAAAGTTCTCTTAGGATTTCCATATATAACCCTTAACTTAGAATTGATTTTTGAATGAGTCTGCTGTTGGACCTTTAGGATTACGAACCTTCCAATAAGATGAAGAAATAATTGGTTTAAGCCGCAACTCATCTCGTCCAACCAACCTCATCAATAAACCAATTGGTGTAAAAATAAGAAAAAATATGGCGCCTAGTACGATAGGGCTAACAATCATCCCTAATAAAAACCCCAAACCCATCCAAAGCTTATTTAGAGGAAGCAGTAGCTCTGGTCTTATAAACGCAAGTAACAAAAAAATAAAAGCCAAACCAGCCGATACCCAAGCAATACTTACAGCATTTTGATAAAAAAAATAACCGCTAGTGAGGGAGAAAATTCCAGCAAAGAAAACACCAAACTTTCTGTTTGATGGCAGTTCTATGCTAGAAAAATTCATTTTTCACCAAGCCTTTTAAAATATTTCCCATCAATAAGCATTGTTTAAGATAACTCATTTTTTCTACTTAATTGCAAGACTATTGAAATAGTATCTGTTGTTTATACCACGCAGGCACATCTCTTTTCTTCCATTTACTAAAGTGCGCTTTCTCTCCCATATAAAATCTCTGGTATGCGATTTCAGAATCATCACATTTATATTTATCTGGCATGCACTGTGGTGGCTGCTTAAATGGCTCATTTTTAATTATTTTCTGAGAAGGAATCATCAAAGCAGTTCTTAACAATAAATCTGTGGAATGTTTTTTTTCATATCGATAAGAATACTCATCTGCTAACGCCATGAATAATTCATACAGCCAATTATATTGCGCTTCATTTTCTCTAGTCCAAACTGTACATGGATGATTTAAGTGTGCTTTCTTATACATAGAAAGATGATTTGCTCTCTCATCACCATCACACTCCCTATGTGCAGTTGACAGCATTTGGGCATATTCGAGAATCATCTTCACGCAATGTTTATCATTGTGTTGAATAGCGGCAATCTTAGGGTCTTTATTTAAATAAAAGATATTCAAAGGTATATTTAAATTTAAAATTATTCCCACTCAATAGTTGCACAAAACACAACCTCTGAAACCCTTGCTGTGACTGTGTTTCCGAATGCCTTTTTTGTGTTTTGCCACTTTGTCAAACTTTGATAAATATTTTTTCTACAGTTTCTCAATAATTTTTTTCAATTCTGAGGTTGGTCTTGATTCAAGTAATTTTAGAATCTCCTCATTTGATGGATGAGGAACATCATAACCACCCTCAAACTCTGTGTTCCAGTCAAAAGGAGGCGGTTCATAAGAAATATGATAATCTCTGTAAAGATTCTCTAACTCTTGGATTGGGGCATCAAATAAATACTTGCCCATGTATGACTCAAAATCTTTTTCTAAAATAGGTTTTAGTT
>PBDA01000008.1 GCA_002718345.1 Rhodospirillaceae bacterium | reverse complement strand
TCACATGTTATTCCCTAAAAGTTTTGGTAATAGTATCGAAAGTGATTACTGGCATCTTCATGAGAATGTGCAGATTTGGGATGTTTCGTGCCAACGTCAGGTTGAGATTAGGGGAAGGGATGCGGCCCGCTTAGCGCAGTGGATGACACCACGCGATCTTCGAAAAGCTCAGGTAGGGCAATGTCTCTACTTGCCGTTAATTGATGACACAGCGGGTATTGTTAACGATCCTGTTTTACTGAAACTAGCGGAGGACCGATTTTGGTTTTCGATTGCCGACTCGGATGTTTTGTTGTGGGCCAAGGGTTTGGCTCTCGGCGCATCGTTGAATGTTACAGTTTTTGAACCGGATGTGTCCCCACTTGCAGTACAAGGTCCTAAAGCTGAGGAAGTGATGGCGTGTGTTTTTGGTGAGCAGATAAGAAATTTGGGGTTCTTTAAGTTTGGACATTTTTCGTTGTTTGATACCACACAGATCGTAGCGAGATCTGGATATTCCAAAATGGATGGATTTGAAATTTATCTCAATGATAGTGATTTGGGTGAGGAGTTGTGGGATCTGATTTTTCAGGCAGGGAAGTCATATCAGATACGACCAGGTTGCCCAAACCTAATCGACCGCGTTGAAGCTGGGTTGCTATCGTACGGCAACGAATTGACTAAAGATAACAATCCACTTGAATGCAGGCTTAAGCAATACTGCGATCTGTCTGGTGATATAGACTATCTAGGTAAGCGTGCACTGCAGGCGATTGCGCAGCGGGGAGTTGAGCGCAAAATGAGAGGTGTGGTTTTTGGCGGAGAGCCGTGTGCTGCTTGCACAAAACCGTGGCCAGTTTATGTTGATAACTGCCAAGTTGGTCAAATAACAACAGGAATTTATTCTCCTCGACTTAAGAAAAACATAGGGTTGTCGATGATCAATAGTGATTTTTGGGACTACGGTCAAGCGGTTGATGTTCATGTCAGCAATACCGTTCGGTCTGGTGAAGTGGCCCGTTTACCTTTTGCCCATTAGGCGTCTAGATTTAAATGAAAGGTAAAGCGGTATACCGTGATGTGAATGAAAATTGGTGGCCTATTGTCATTGTTGTTATATCTATGTATTTGATTTTGGCGACGAACGGCGCACTGTTTTTGCTGGCGGTTAGTTTGAAGCAATTGGCAGCTGATTTCGATTGGCCGCGGAGTGTGCCATCAGCAGCTTATGCGTTGTTATTCGTTGGGTCTGGTCTTGGGGGCATCGTTATGGGAGCGTGGTTTGACCGCTCTGGACCGGCGCCAGTGACGTTACTTGGGGCGACAATGTTGGGAACCGGTGCGATGCTGACCAGCCAAATCACCAGTGCTTGGCAGCTTTATCTTATCTATGGGTTGATGATGGGTTTTCTTGGGCAAGCGACGGTTTATGGCCCACTGGTGTTGAACATCATGCGTTGGTTTAAGCATCGCCGTGGGTTTGCCGTGGGTTTAATTACGGCAGGGCAGGGACTTGGTGGAGTAGTATGGCCTCTTGTTTTTCGCCACTTCAATGAAACGATCGGCTGGCGGGAGACATTTTGGTGGTTTGGTTTGTTGATTTGGTTTACAAGTGTTCCAATGACATTCGTTTTACGACGGCGCCCCGATGTAGATACAGACCTAACAAAAACATCCCTGGATTTGCCTCTGTCCATGACAGGGCCGACCAGTCAAGTGTCTCGTGTAAGCCCACGACTTATCCAAATGACGCTATGTCTTGCCATGGTGGGCTGTTGTGTTTCTATGTCTATGCCATTGGCCCACTTGGTTTCCCATGCTAGCGACCTCGGGCATTCGACGTCCCGTGCAGCGGAAATGCTATCTGTGGCATTGCTCACGGCTACGGTGGTCCGCTTGGTCGGTGGTACGGTCGTTGTGGATCGTTTAGGAGGATTGTTGGCGCTTGGTTTGTTTTCTATTGCACAGACTGCAGGTCTAGCGCTGTATGCTGTCGTTGATGGATTAGGTGCGATGTACCTCGTGTCAGTCCTGTTTGGTCTTGGATATGGTGGCATTAATATGTGTTACCCGGTGATTGTTCAAGACAAACTACCCCGTAACGAGGTGGGACGACGATTAGGTGTTATCTTGTTGTTTGGCGCTCTCGGTATGGCTTTGGGAGGTTGGCTAGCTGGTTATATTTACGATATCACAGGCCATTATGCAGCGGCATTTTGGGTGGGTGTTGTGTTTAATTTAAGCAATCTGGCATTAATAATCTTTCTTGCACGCAAGACACGCCTAACTTCCCTATCGACTGGCAAACTCGTGTAATGGCTTGTCAGGAATCTGTATATCGACCGTCTTTCCAGCGGGTTTTAGGTGTTGACAATCGTACGCGATGGATCAGTCGGTCACCGATTATGTCATGGGGATCAGATGCGCTGTGGAGTACCAACGTGTTAGTCCAGGCTACAAGATCACCTTCGAGCCATTTGTGTTCGTAACGCACGTTTGGTATCGCACTCGGCAATAAGGCTTTAGAGAGTAGTTCAGCGGTTTCTTCCGTGTCGTGCCGCATTTTTCCAGTTTCTCTGTCAACCAAATGGACTGCTCTTGACGGAGTAACATAAAGAGACTTCTGTCCAGTTAAAGGATGGATTCGAATACATGGATGGATTCCTCCATCTTTGGCGTGGGATTCATCAGGCCGGAAAGTATGCAACCCCTGACTCGGATCATGTTGATTTTTCGCAAAGCCAACGCGTTTGGTCCCCTCGTCAGTCATTAATGCCGGCCCAGGGCTTATGTTTCGTGCTGGGTCTGGATCATCATCATTTGCGCAACGCATGTAGGAAACAAAGCACTTTTCTAATTCCTTCAAAAGCTGTGGTTCCATTCGTTCTATGGCTTTGACTCCAGAAGTAAAATAAGTTCGCCCGCCGCTTGTTGTTCTCCACCCGTATGGGTTGTACATCGTGGTCATTTCAGGCATTCCATCGAACATGTCATGTAGTCCATCAGCATGCCAACCAGTAAAGGTGAAGCCCAATCTAGGCTCTAGTTGAAGGTTATGGATGCCATGGTGTTCGTCGATCTTGACGTTTCCTAGTATGGATACTTGGGGCCATTCTGGTAACTGTGCACCGCCTGCGAACCGGAGATCTTTACTTGGAGCACCAAAGCCAAATAAAAAGTCAGATTGTCTATTTTCATGCCAACCGAATGCTTCATTGAATCTTACCTCATGCTCAGGTTCTAATCTTTGGCCTCGGAATACTATGAGACCGTATTTCATCAATCCTTCGCGAATGGTATATAGATCTTTCGGCGCTAATGGCTCGCTAAGGTCGACTGACCCACATTCCACAAAGGGCTGTGAATCTGTAGATGTTTTGATAGGACCAAAGGTGATTGTCATATGAGGAATCGTCCACAAACAGCAAGTCAGGAGCAGTTTATCCTAATATTTAAGATCGATGCTGCAAGAAATGGGGGGACATGGGTATTCTTTACTGTTAGTGGTATGTTGTCGGGTGTGTTTCTGAAGATGTATGTATTAGTGGAGTGTCAAGATATGGTAGCTAGGAACAGTTTTGATTATATCGTGTTGGGTGCGGGTTCTGCCGGCGCGGTGATAGCCACTCGCCTTACTGAGCGGTCCGGCGTCAAGACGCTCGTATTAGAGGCGGGAGTTGACCACCGGCCGTTTCTCTCTCGTATTCCTGGTGCGCTCGATTATGCTCTGCATGATGATAAGTACAACTGGTATTACCACACTGAGCCTGAGCCTTACTTAGATGGCCGCCGTATCTATTGCCCAAGAGGTAAGGCACTAGGCGGATCTTCTTCGATCAATGGTATGCAGTTTATCCGGGGCCATCCCCTGGATTTTGATGGATGGGCAGGTAACGAGCTTCCTAATTGGTCTTATGCGCATTGTCTTCCTTATTTTAAAAAATATGAGAGCTATGAGAGTGGAGCCGATATTTACCGCGGTGGAGATGGTCCACTAAATATTAGCCGGCCAAAACTCGAGAACCCACTTGATCGGGCGTTTCTAGAAGCTGCCCTCCAAGCTGGTTATCCCTATAGTGAGGATACCAACGGTTTCCAACAAGAGGGCTTTGGCGTTGCTGACCGTACCATTCACAATGGGGAGCGGTGTAGCACGGCAGTCGCCTACCTCCGGCCAGCGATGAACCGAGACAACTTAACAGTGATCTCAGAAGCGTTGGCACACCGAATACTGTTTGATGGGAAAAGAGCAGTTGGTGTTGAGTACGAACATCATGGCCAGATAGTACAGGCTTTTGCGGATCGGGAGGTCGTCCTTTGCGGAGGCTCAATTAATTCACCTCAGCTGCTTATGCTCTCTGGCATTGGCGATGCCGCTCATTTGAATGAACACAACATCTCCTTGGTGCAACACTTACCTGGGGTGGGCCAAAACTTGCAAGACCATTTAGATTGCCGAATACAGGTGAAATGTAAGTTGCCGGTTAGCCTCTATTCTGCTTCACACGGGATAGGCCGTCTTGTTGCAGGAATTCGTTGGATCCTTACCAAAGGCGGACCAGCATCGACAAATCTATTTGAAGTGGCAGGCTATATTCGCTCAAACGACGAAGTTTCCTACCCGAACATACAATCCTGTTTTATGGCGATTGCTGCCAGTTATGATGGAAATAATTCGTACCAAGGTCACGGGTACCAAGCACATATTGATCTAATGCGACCTACCAGCCGAGGCCGTGTAAAGTTGCGCTCTGCGAATCCTAATGAATCCCCCTCAATTCTTTTTAATTACTTGCAAACTGATTCTGACCGCCGTGACGTGGTCGATGCTTTCAGGTTAACTAGAGAAATACTAAAACAGGACGCGTTCCTTCCATACGATGGTGGTGAACTTACACCAGGCTCTGGAGTGGATAGTGATGATGAAATTCTTTCATGGGCGCGACAAGTTGCTGATACCGAATATCACCCTACAAGTACATGTAGTATGGGGATCAGTGATGATGCTGTTGTGGATGGAGAGCTTAGAGTGCATGGCCTTGACGGTCTGAGAGTCGCTGATGCATCTGTAATGCCGCGAATTGTGACAGCGAATACCAATGCGGCATCTATAATGATAGGAGAGAAGGCGGCTGACATCATTGCCGGTAATCCTCCGCTTGACCCTTTGTATGTTCCGACTTACGCACCAGAAACACAACTGTCATCATAAAGATTGTGCCGCGTTCTTAACCTGTTGATATATGACGAGCTCTAAAGAAATACCAATACGAATTGCTCAGCGTTTACGCCGTGAACTCAAGCCGCTGAAATTTGCGTCGCCAGTGTCGTATGTATACAACCCACTTGATTATGCATGGCGGTCACACAGTGAGTATTTGAGGCGTTATGGATTAGGCCGCAAAGAGGTTGTTTTGTTTGGTATGAATCCTGGCCCATGGGGAATGGCGCAAACCGGTATTCCTTTCGGCGAGGTAGCAATAGTCCGAGATTGGCTTGGCATTGAGGCAAAAGTTGATAAGCCGGAATTTGAACACCCAAAGAGGCCCATAGAGGGATTTGAATGTCAGCGTACTGAGGTAAGTGGAGCGCGATTGTGGGGGTTCATACGGAATGTTTTTAAAACACCAAAGCGATTTTTTGAGCGTTGTTTTGTCGCAAATTATTGCCCACTTGTTTTCATGGAAGACACTGGCCGGAATCGAACTCCTGACAAACTTCCCATCAATGAGAGAGTCCCGCTGCAGTCAGCTTGTAATTATGCCTTGCGGGATTTGGTTGCGTATTATCAGCCCAATTGGGTAATTGGTGTCGGTCAGTTTGCCGAGAAGCGTGCAAAGGAGACATTGGCGGATTTTGACGTAAAGATTGGGAGAATTCTGCACCCCAGCCCAGCTAGTCCAATAGCCAACAGGGGGTGGGCAAAAGAAGCGGCGAAGCAGATAGCCGAGCTAGGGTTGAAATTCTAACAAAATGACTGCGGGTAAGGACCTTTGATATTGTCCATGCCGTAACCTAAATTTGGAATAGTCTGTGCTGTAAGTGCTCGCAATAAGAACACAGAATTTTCTTCAACTGCGTTCGCCATAAGGCTTAAATTACCAACCTATAGCATAGCAAGGACGTCTGGGGTCAGCTCCAGCAGTAACAGTGGATTGAGAAGGCGTCCGAGTAACTGCGCATAAGCCTCCCGCTTTATAGGTTTGTTCTGGCCACCATTGGACATCATGTCCCATCTGTTTTAATTCTTCGCCAACTAATGAGTCAATACGACGTTCCAGATTGAGACGACCTAAAAGATATTCGTGTGGCTCGAATGAGTTAGGGAATGACCATGTAGCAAATCGGGGCGCTTCGATGGCTTCCTGCAATGACATGCCAAATACTTCAGTGTTCAAGAGTAATTGTAACATCGCCTGGCATTGAACATCCCCTCCTGGCGTTCCGAAGGCCATTACTTTGTCTTGGCCTATTAATAGGGCCGGGTTTGGGGTCAGTCTTGGCCGTCTCCCAGGGCCGATTGCACATGGGTGTTTCGGGTCGGCCCAGGATTGAAACCCTCGGGACGATGGGCACAATCCAGTCCCAGGGATAATCGGGGTATCATACGATACATCGCTCGGGGTGGCAGAGAATGCATTGCCCTCACCGTCGATAACACAAACATAGGAAGTGTCCATCGGTGGTTTTGAATCCGTCCGAGGCCGTGACGAGCACAGATTTGGATCACCTGCTTGGACGTCATTGGTTGCGCGGTTGACTCGAATTTTCTCTCGTTGTTTGGCGGAGTATTCGTCACTTAATAACTGATCTAAAGGCACGGCGGTGAATTTCGGATCGGCATAGTGTTGTTCCCTGTCAGCAAACGCCAACTTCATGGCTTCCACCACCCAGTGAATGTATTCGGTAGAGTTGTGGCCCATGGAACGAACCTCTACATCTTTTAGTAACGCCAACATTTGTAATAAAACGGGCCCTTGGCACCAGGGGCCACAAGAATGTACACGTGCATTCTCAAATGCGACCGAGTAAGACGATTCAACATCAACGGAGAACGTGGCCATATCATCCATTGTCATCAAACCATCATTTTTTTTATGATACGCAACTATTGCATGGGCGATATCTCCTTTGTAGAAAGCATCAAGAGCTGCTTGCAGAGCAGGTTTCCGACCGGATTTGCACCTCGAGCGCTCTTCATCCACCATGTATTGGAGTGTCGCAGCTAGATCGGTTTGGACGAATCGATCCCCTACTTTGGGAGGTTCTCCGGTAGGAAGATAAATCTCCGCATTTGTTGGCCACCGACGGTATTCGTTTTCATAGTTGGTAATGATTTCGTTCATTAACGGATACATGATGAACCCTTCTTTGGCCAATCGAATGGCTGATTCAGCGACCTCTCCGAAAGACATGGTGCCAAATTTTTCTAATGCCGTTATCCAGGCATAAGGTGCTGCCGGTACTACTGTCCTCAATATACCAGGGGGAATAATTCCCCCGTAATCACGAATAAAGTGTTCGATGTTCGCGGCTTTTGGCCAAGTGCCTAGGCCACTGATCGCAAAAACTTCCTTGGTTCGTGCTCGGTAAATCATTATTGGTGCTACGCCGGCAATATTTACGTACTCACTTTGTACGACCCCGAGAGCTAGCCCAGCCGCAACTCCGGCATCAATAGCGTTTCCACCACATTCAAGGATCTGAAACCCGGCTGTCGCTGCTAGGTAGTGACCCGCAGAGATAACATGCCGTATTCCTTGTATCGTGGGTCGTCCGATGGAATAGGTGGGTTTCTTGTAATCCATGTTTGGCTCCGAAGGCTCGCAAAAAAATTCTGCGGGAGCATAACAGGCGCGACATGACTTTGGCATTATGGCTTACTAGGACGTCGCGTAATTTTTTCTTTCGGTGAAGAGTTAACAACGTCTATGTGGCTGTGTTCTAGGTGGATCTTTGGGGTTCCGTTTCACCTGATTTTTAAAGTGCCAAATGATGGGCTAGTGGGATGTCAATTTCCCTTACAGCAGGAAAAGATGTTCTATGCGAAGACTATAAACTATCGTGCATCTTGAATGGACTGTGTACAATTTTTCATCCACCCGTGTGATCGTGTTTACGAGGCTTTTGATGATACTAGACCACTATACTATTCATACTGCCGATCTTGAACGGTCCCTGCAGTTCTATCAGGATATCTTGGGTTTGACAGCTGGATATAGGCCATCCTTTGAAGGTCCGCCAGGCGCGTGGCTTTATGGACCAAACGAACGGCCGGTCGTGCACCTATATGCTGGTCGTCAATCGGCCGTAACCGATGTTGGCGCAATGGACCACATCGCATTTTTGGTGGAAGAACTTAGACCTATCATTGAGAAATTGAAAAAATATGAGGTGGACTTTGAGACTGCTAGAGTTCCAGAAATCGGTAGTACTCAAGTTTTTTTCCGCGATCCAGATGGATTGCAGATAGAATTGAACCATGAGCCAGAGTGAAATATAGAATGCGTTATGCCAGCTACCCCAGTTTGAAGAACACTGTCGTTTTAGTAACGGGCGGAGGGGCAGGTATCGGCGCGTCGATAGTAGAGCATTTTATCGCACAGGGGTCGAAGGTTGCTTTCATCGATATCGCCTCGAAGGAGTCTATGGCGCTGGTTACGATGTTGGCTGATAAATATGGCAATGCTCCTAGTTTTATCCAGTGCGACGTGACCGATAATGAAGCTCTAGAAGACGCGATCGCTGAAATACATTCGTCACTCGGCACGGTTCAGGTGCTTGTAAACAATGCTGGAAACGATGAGCGGCATGATTTCCAGGACGTGAGTTCCGACTATTGGGATCAGCGCATGGATGTCCTTGTTAAACATCAATTCTTTTCTGCCAAGGCGGTTTACAAAGGAATGCGTCAGATGGGAGGTGGATCAATTATCAATTTTAGTTCCACGACATGGTTGATGGGAGAGGGTGGTTACGTGTGTTATACAACCGCCAAGGCTGCCATCTATGGGATGACACGCTCTTTGGCCCGAGATTTCGGACCAGCAAATATTCGGGTTAACACTATATTGCCTGGATGGGTCATGACGGAACGCCAACTTGCTCTTTGGGTCACACCTGAATCTGAGAGCGAGATTGAGAAGAATCAAGCTTTGAAAAAAAAGCTATATCCGGATGACATTTCTCGGATGGTCCTATTTTTGGCGGCAGATGATAGTGCAATGACCACGGGACAAAGTTTTGTGGTTGATGGTGGTTGGGTTTGATTGAGGAACGCTCAGTGATTGCTAAAGTTAGACTTGCAGTGGTTGGACTTGGGGCTCAAGGCAAACAGCATATACAGAGTTTCGAGTTGCTTGATTTTGACAATGCAGAACTGGTTGCAGTGGTAGATCTTGATAAAAATCTGACGGATGAGATTGCTAAAATTACAGGTGCTCGTGCTTACTCCGATATTGATAAGTTTTTTAAGGATGCTTCTGATTTTTGTGATGCAGTGATTTTGTGTGTGCCCAATAAATTACATTGCGAATTCGTACTTAACGCTATTTCCGCTGGGCTTCATGTTCTAACCGAGAAGCCGATTGCGATATCGTTGGAAGAATGTGACCGTATGATTGCTGCCGCTGAATCAGCAGATAAACGTTTTATGGTGAGCCACAATCTCCTTTTTTATGAACCACACCGTGTTATTACATCAATGATAAAAAGTGGTGACATCGCTCGGCCCCATGAATTTCGGACCCGATTGACCTGTGGCGATATGTATGGAAGTTGGCGTGATCAAGTGGATATGTGTGGAGGAGGATTGTTGATTGATTCTGGTGCGCATCGGTTTTACACGGCCCGACAGATGATGGGTGAGGTTAAATCGGTGACTGCTTGGTTAGACACGGCTAATCCGCGGTTGGTGGGGGACGAAACTGGATTTGTAGTTCTAGAGTTTGAGGAAGGTGGTGTTGGTCTTATTGATTCTACTTTCCATGCCCCTGGTTTGGTTTTTGATGATTTGATAGAACTTGTTAGTCGGGATGGAACAATCTGGATTCCGGGTAGCGAGGCTGAATATTTGTCGTCTTGGTCGCATCCGCCAGTGGTGACCGGTTCTGATATTGTTATTAATCGCACGGGGGTTGGTGGTCATTGGGAGGTCATTGACACCCCAAAAGATGATTGGGCAAAAAGTGTGGCCAAATCTGCGAGACATTTTGCGTCCTGCATTTTAGGCCATGAAGAACCGATCACTTCAGCTTATGAAGGAAGAAAAAATTTGGCGGTATTAGAGGCCGCGTATCTTTCTGGAATGGAGCGTCGTGCGGTCGATGTCGCTGAGGTCGGCTGAGAATCTTTTGTATTTTTTAGGGTACAGAATCCTTAAAATTTGCTCCAAAGTCCCGCGAAATAGAAACAAACCCTATCGGCTATATTATATTTGCCTGAGCCTTGGATTATTGATCTCGTAGTTGTTGCGTGTGAGGAATATCAATACTTTTCCCGTCACTATTTATCGCAACGCCATAGTCGTGCTCTGCTGCTTGAATACTCACTAGGCCATCGCGAACGTCAGACAACACCAAAGCGGGACTGCGCTCTTTAGGATTACCCCATCCACCACCAGCAGGAGATGAAATTTTGAGTGTTAGAGGGCCATGTTGTCCGACCCCAAATTGTGGCGTTTCTATGTCTTTTCCATCATCGAGCGTCGCGATTACATGACCTGGGGCACCAATTTTCCCTCCACCAATTCCGTATCCTGAGGGCGTTCGTTTACCTTCGCTACGATATGCGTACTCCGCATCTCCAGTTACGCGGACTTCGTAGTTGACTCCCGTCCCACCGCGAAACTTCCCTGCACCTGCGGCGTCTTTGCGTAACTCGTGTTTTAAGAAATGAACAGGATAGATTTGTTCGTATGTTTCACAATTAGGTACGACAAGATTGCCAAGACTGTTTAGAGGCCCGATTTGATCAAAACCGTCTCGTCCGTCAACTGCGCCGCTAGCTGGAAGAGCTCCCCAGTGATACATAACGTAGGTACTGCCATCCGGGTTTTTGCCAGCCATATTCCAGTGGCAGATCTTGCCCCACCCCGCGCAGGAACGGGCTGGATCTGCCTTGGCGAGGGCCATCCAGCACACGTGTATTATTTCGTGTGCTGGTAAAACCGTACACATAGTGAGGGGGGCTGGTGGTTTTGGATTAACTACAGAACCAAGCGGTGCGACGATTTCGATGGGACGGTACGTTCCAGCATTGCGGGGAATTGTATGTCCGAGGAACGATGTAATCGCAACATAGACCGACGAGCGAGTGTTGCTGAAAGAGCTGTTTTTGAACCCCTTGATTTGGGCATCCGTGCCGGTAAAGTCTACAATTAGCCAGTCTGATTTTTTTATCAGTTTGACTTGGAATTTTGTAACGGTTTCGGAAAAGCAATCATTATCAGATGTTTCTAATGCGTGATACGTTCCGTCTGGCAGAGCCATCAATGCATCGCGCATTCGCTGCTCTGCATGGTTTAGTATTCCTTCTAGATAACAAAAGAAATGGCCCACACCAAGCTCACCGGCAAAGTCCTGGATGGCTTTCGCGCCCACTTTAGTTGATCCAAGCATGGACAGTAGGTCACCCTCTAAAAGTTCAGGGCACCGGGTGTTTAGGAGTAGTAATTGCCAAATGTCATCACGGGTTCGTTTTTTTTCAATTAGTTTTAGTACTGGTAAGCGGATACCTTCCTGGAATATTTCGGTTGCTGCTGGATTATATGTGCCTGCAACACCTCCTCCTATGTCCGATTGATGAGCTCGATTGCAGACGAATGCGATGCAACGATCAGCAACAAAGACCGGTCTAGTGATAACCCAATCAGGCAAATGATTCCCCCCTGCCGTGTATGGGTCGCTGGAAAGAAATACGTCGCCTTGGGCAATATCGTGTGTGAATGTTTTGAGGATTGCTTTGACAATCAAATCCCCACCGCCTGTATGAATAGGAATACCATCAGCTTGAGAAATTAATTCTCCATGCGGATCGGTGATGAAGCACGAAAAATCGTGACTTTGATTAAATATCGGGCTGTGCGCAGTACGGGTCATAGTTTGACCCATCGTACGAGCGATATGATCTAGTCGACTTTGGGTTAGTGCGAGCGCTATTGGATCTCTTTCCATGGTTAGGTTGCATCCGATACCGACAGGATGTAATTACCAAAGTGATCTACTGTTATGTAATCATCGGGTTCTACTACAATAGTGGTAGTGTCTTCTTCGATGATTAAAGGTCCAGCAAGTTGAACCTCAAGTGGTAATGTCTTGCCTTGGTAAATTGGTGTTTTGTGAAACTGATCGAAAAAATAAACCTTCCTAGTGTTGATAGGTGTCGCGATAATATTAGTACGTGTCTTTTTGTCGAAGGATACTTTAGTCACTTTTCCGTAGGCCAATACTCGTATACCGACGATTTCTATAATCGCGTTTAAGTGACGATATCCGTATAGTTTCTCGTGAATTACTTCAAAGTTTCTCCGAATATCAGCTAGAGAGGTTAAACGGCGATCGATTTTCACCCTTATGTGTGAAATCTGGCCGGTATAACGTAGGTCAAGTTCAGTATCAAGGCGTTTTTGAAGTGTGTTGAAACCTTCTTTTTCTAGGAGTTCTTCTCCTTGCGCAACAAGGTTGTCAAATATTCCTTGGGTCGATTTGAGTGAGTATTCCCCCAGCTCCGCTAAGTGAACGCGGAAAAGTTCGTGTTTTGTGTCAGATACCGTCATTCCAAATGCGCAAAGTGCGCCGGCAAGCCGGGGTATATAAACCTCGCGGCAGCCGAGGTGTTTAGCCACAGAAGCAGCGTGCATAGGGCCCGAACCACCGCCTGCGACAAGGGTGAATTTACGGGGATCGACACCGAGCTGGACGGTTTTCGCCTCAATTGCCTGAATCACCGTTTGTTCCATTAAACTGATAATGCCGGCGGCGGCATGTTCATCAGTTATATGTAGTGGCTGGGCAACCTGACTGCGGATGGCTTGTCGGGCGAGTTCAATGTTCAAAATTATACTGCCATCCGAGAAAGGACCGTCCCGTAGACGGCCTAACAATAACTGAGCATCAGTAACCGTAGGTGCTTGGCCGCCACCCCCATAACAGGCAGGTCCGGGGATTGCGCCAGCGCCCTTTGGCCCAACCCAAAGTAGCCCCGCAGAGTCACACCCCGCGATAGTTCCGCCGCCAGCCCCTACGGTATGCACGTCCGTTGCCGAAAGAGCGACGTGATAATCACCGATACTAAATGCGTCTGTTATAGCTACCTCACCGGCATTGAAAACGATAACGTCACAGCTGGTTCCACCAATTTCCATAGAAATTAAACTGTCACGCCCAGCAGTCTCTGATATTGTTTCCAGTGCGCCAACTGCCGCGGCTGGACCCGACAGTAGAAGTGTCGCTGGTCGCTTTATCGCAGTCGAAATGGTTTGGACACCAGCATTATTTTGAACAATTAAAAGTGGCTTTTGATATCCATTTCCACGAAGTGATTCCTCCAGTGCTTTCAAATATGCTCCGACACGCGGGGTGACGTACGCATTTATTACGGCGGTTGAGGTGCGTTCGTATTCACCCATGATCGGAGCTAGTTCGCTAGATAGGGTAACCCAGTCTACACCTTCCGCCTCGAGTATAGATCCAACTTCTCTTTCGTGGGAATCATTTATAAAGCTATTAAATAAGCATACTGCTACCGACTCTGATCGTTCTTGCTTGATATAGGAAAGGGCACTGGTGACTGATGTGTGATCGACTCTAGTTGTTTCCTTGCCATGCTTGTCTATTCTCTCCCGTAATCCGATTCGTAGATGACGTGGGACTAGTACAGGTGTGTAGGGAATGCGGTGGGCCCAGGCATCGTCACGTATCCCGCGACGGATCGACAACGAATCACGAAATCCTTCGGTACAAAGCAGGGCCACCTTCGCTCCATTGCCTTCAAGCACGCAGTTAGTGGCAATGGTGGACCCGTGTACAATCATTTCGCATTGGGAGAGCAAATCTTGCAAGGCTATTCCTTGGTCGGCAGCAGCTAACTCTATTGCCTTGAGGACTCCCTCATTAGGGACTGATGGGGTGCTCGCAACTTTATGTATGTGAATATTATTTTTCTTATCAACGAGAACTAGATCCGTAAAAGTCCCGCCCACATCTATGCCGAGCCGGTAATTATTTCCTTCGTGAGGTATAGATTTCATGGTTACTGATTTTAAGGTTACGACGGTTCGGAAATATCATTAGTGATCAGGGTCCAGCATGCAAGTCGTCGTGAATAATATTAGGGTGGCGTTTGGTTTGTGTGTTTAGCTAACATGCTAACGCGACGGTGGGTGTCAAGTGTTTCCCCGAAATGAAGTTGTCGTGTTGTTGTTTCTTGGAAGCACTGAATAGATTAAGTTGGGCTTATCTCTTGGAATTTGGCACTGAATTTCTCGGGGTTAAAGACGATGGGCCAAGTGAGGCCAGGAAGGAATCGAGTCTGGCTGGCTTCGTATTTTTGTCGTGTGCTTGGTCAACGCGTATTGATGCGGCCCGCACGAGCTTACCACCGATAAAGCGAAATGGCTCTGGTGGTAGTCGTCGACCGATCGGCCCATTGACTAGTGGAGATTCTGACCACTCATTTTTTTGATCCAGTGCAATTGCTGCTAGGATTTTACCTCCTAAATAACTGGGGCCAACGCCATTTCCAACATAACCGTGGCCGAATATTATTCGTTCGGCACCCGGTAGAGAACCAAACATTGGTAACCCGTTGGAAGTTCTCGTGGCGGGACCGCTCCAGGAATATTCGACCTCAGTGTCTTTTAAAGTTGGGCAGAAGCGGCGGAGTGCACTTGCTACGGTTGCTTTTTGTTGAATGAGGTTGTCGAAGCGGGTACCCAATCTGCCAGCAAATGGTATCGTGCCGCCTCCTATGCCCCATACCAGCCGTCCATCGATGGTGGGCCGATAGAAATTGACAAGGAATCGGGAATCTGAAACGGCAGTGCAACCCGTCATACCGAGAGAATCCAGTTTTTCAGGCACAGGTTTTGTAGCGATTACAGTAGCTGAAATCGGCAGGACTGTTCGTCGAAACTCCGGTAATTCATGTGCCCACGCATTGAGGGCAAGAACTATCGATTCGGCCCTAACGCGTCCGTTTTTTGTGACAACACCGGGTGACGTTTGCCGCACCAATTCAAGCATTCCGGTGTTTTCGAATATGCGAACACCGAGGTCGGATGCGACTCGTCTGAGTCCACGGGCAAGCATACCTGGTTGCACTGTGGCCACGCCTTTTTCAAAAACTCCTCCCTTGTGGAGAGTTGAACCGGTCATTGCAGATAGCTGATTGTCGTCGAGGAGTTCATATGGATTTAAGCCAAGTTTATCTAGTTTATCGATAGTCTCCTGCCAAGCGTCGATCTGCGGATCGTTCGAAGCGGTCCATATCCATCCATCTAATCGAAACTGACAGTCAATTTTATGATCCAGACAAAACTGTCCGATGTCCTTGACGGCGTTTTCTGATTCGCGCAGCAATCGAACACCTTCCTGTCCTCCAGTGATTTTAAGTAACGATATTGCCTTTGACATCCAGGTCATGCAGAACCCACCGTTGCGTCCACTAGCACCACCACCGCAGATATCTTTTTCTAGAATCACGACACCTATTGATGGATCAAATTGTTTTATATTGATGGCAGTCCATAACCCGGTAAAGCCTCCTCCTACGATGCAAATATCGGTTTTTAAGTCACCCTGTAAACTCGGCAGCATATCGTATTTCGTAGATAATGCTTGCTGTAGCCAGAAGCTCCTACTAGCCATTATTTTTCTCATTTCATCGTCATGAATTGTGTATGTTACGCGTTTTAATAACGCATTGTTTGTGCAATTTTCTAGTTATAGGATTAGGCTACTCTAGAAAATGAGCGAGTAGTGCAGCGTACTTCTAAAATTATGGGAGGTGAACAAAACCTCCAGTATGAGTGTCTTTCCAGATTTTCAGGCGTTGTCCTCTGTGCTGCTTATTGGAAGGAAATCTTGTAGGTAATTGTTAATGGGTCGACCTTTGTTGTTCAAAAACCTCAACTCGGTCCTAATCTCATTCGACAAAAGTTGACTTTTCTCTTAAATCACCTGCTTGCCAAATGTAGAATATTGCGAGCGGTGAGGACAGGATTCGAAAACCATGGTGTCTCATGGATCTTATGTACACTGTGTCTCCTGCATCTCGACGCCGAGTGAGGCCTTCGTCGAAACGAAAATCCGCACTGCCCGATAACAAGCAATATACTTCTTCAGCACTGTGGTAGTGCATCGGATAGTTAACGTTGGGTGCAAATAGTCCAATACCGGCGCGTACCTGAGTGCTAACAAACGGACCCCATTTTCCGATAATTTCGACAAACCCGTAACCGTTAACCATATCATCGCCGATAGAGTCTTTGCCTTGGGTGTAAGTTTGCTCCCATTTGAGCTTTTCACTGTAACGGGCAAATAATAAAAGTAGATCATGACTTTCGTGACATGCACTTTCGACCGCTTTCTCAAGGAATCGGGTGACTGGGAGTTCTTTTTTGGGTGTAGGCACCCAATCATCTCCACATCCTGTCATGTTGCCACGAAAGGGGTCGAATGCTGCAGTGTCACTGTGATTTCGGAAAAAATCTAGTAGGGCGTCTCGAAGTATTGAGTGTGTTTTCTGGTCAGACACAGTTGCCGCTCCTCAAAAATTTCAGTTTATCTTGTTGAACAAGCGATCTCATCTTACTTGATGCTATGGACCGACCGAGCAGCTGGGATTTTTAGTGTCTATAGAGGCTGCAGGCTTTTCCCCACCATAGCTATCGTACTGCGGCCTTTAGATGCAGAAAGCCTATGGATGCCCCATGGATAAAACAAAAGATTGGTGGGCCCGGTAGGACTCGAACCTACGACCAACGGATTATGAGTCCGCGGCTCTAACCAACTGAGCTACAGGCCCTTATTAACCCCATTGTACCCGCTCTGAGTCTGTCTGTGGAGATAGAGTACTTTTTTCTGCAACATGCTTGTAAGCCTCTGAATTATGGTTTCCGAAGCGTTACGCTGTTAGTCCAAGAAACTTCGTAGTTGCTCAGACCGGCTAGGATGTCGAAGTTTGCGCAAAGCTTTAGCTTCAATTTGTCTTATTCGTTCTCGGGTGACATCGAATTGTTTTCCAACCTCTTCGAGGGTATGGTCAGTATTCATCTCAATCCCAAAACGCATGCGCAAGACTTTTGCTTCGCGCGTTGTGAGGCCCGCCAAGATATTTTGTGTTGACTCCCGGAGTCCCTCGAAAAGGGCTGAATCATTTGGCGACAATATATTTAGATCTTCGATGAAATCGCCAAGATGGGAGTCTTCGTCATCTCCAATCGGCGTTTCCATAGAGATGGGCTCTTTCGCAATTTTAAGTACCTTTCGGACCTTATCCTCCGGCATCTCCATTCGTTCTGCTAACTCTTCCGGGGTGGGTTCACGCCCTTTTTCCTGCAGAATCTGACGGGAGATTCGGTTGAGTTTATTGATTGTTTCTATCATATGCACTGGTATTCGGATCGTTCTCGCTTGGTCTGCGATCGAACGCGTAATGGCTTGGCGGATCCACCAAGTAGCGTAGGTTGAAAATTTATAGCCGCGTCGATACTCGAATTTGTCAACAGCTTTCATTAATCC